>JAUZRX010000017.1 GCA_030949985.1 Acidobacteriota bacterium | reverse complement strand
TTCAGCCTGGCCGCCGGCTCCTATCGCTTCGTCCTGGCCGACCCTTCCACCAGCACCGAGCAGATCCTCGCCGCCCATGCCGCGCGCAGCTCCGGCGATGGCTCCTCGCCCCGCAGCATCTCCTTCGAGCTGCGGGATTAGTCGCTCCAGTTCAGGGCGGATTCCGGCAAGCCGCTGGAGGGGCCCCAGGCAGCCGCGATACGGCGCGCGTGGTCGAGCACTTCCCTGTCGGCATGGAGTTTCACCGGCCCCCGGCCGCGCTCGCGCACTTCCCTTCGAGCTTCGCGCAGCAAGGCGCGGGCGCGGTAAGCGGGCGCCGGCAACCGACCGGCCAGGCAACTCGTGCAAGGAAGGGTGAAGGCCTCGGTCACTGAGGGCCCGCGGCGCTGGCGGGTGATCTGCCCGAGGCAGAACTCGGTCAAAGGCAGCAGGCGATGGCGCGCCCGGTCGGCGGCCAGGGCCTCAGCCAGAGCCTGACTGACCGCATGACGCGATGCCGCCAGTCGCATGTCGATGAAGTCGATCACGATCAGGCCGGCGAGATTGCGCAGGACGATCTCCCGTGCGGCAGCGCGAGCGGCCTCCAGGTTGGTGCGCAGCGCGGTCTGCTCCAGGTCGCCCTGGTCCATGTCGTGTCCCGAGTTGACGTCGACGGTCACCATCGCCTCGGTGCGCTGGATCACCAGTCTCCCGCCGCCGGGGAGTTCGGCCTGGCTCTCCAGGCAGTGGGCCAGGGCACGGTCGAGGCCGAAAGCCTCCACTGCAGGAACAGGGCCCTCGTGCAAGCGCAACACCGGCGCCTTGCCCACCGGCTCGGAGGCGAGAAAAGCCTTGATCGTCGCCAGGGCATCCTCGTCATCGGCGATGATCTCCATCTCGCCTCCGGCCAGGCGATCCCGGACGAAGCGCAACACGCGGTCTTCTCCCGGCTCCACCAGGGCGGGGCAGCCGAGGCTCTCGGCGCGCCGGCCCAACCGCTCCCATTTCTCGACCAGGTGCTGCAGCGCCTCGGCGATCTCCTCCCGGCTCGCCCCACCCGCTGCCGTGCGCAGGATCACTCCATGCTCGGCGGGAGCCACCTCCTCGAGCACCGCCCTCAGCCGCTCCCGCTCCGCGGCGTCCAGGCGGCGACTGATCCCGCGGTGACGCCCACCAGGCGCGAGGATGGCCAGGGTGCCGGCCAGGGAGATCTCGACGGTGGCCCGGTGTCCCTTGCCCGCCGCCGCCTCGCGAACGAGCTGGACCAGCACACCCTGTCCCACCCTGGGCAGCGGGGTCACCTCCCCCCGCGTCGTCGGTGCCACCAGGAGCAGATCCCGGGCCAGACCCACGTCGACGAAGACGGCGTTCATTCCCGAAGCGCTTCGAACCACGCGCCCCTTGAAGATCGCCCCCCCCAGGCTGTCGTCGCCCAGGGGCGCGACCCGCACTTCCGCCACATGGTCGTCCTCGAGGCGAGCGAGCCAGCGCTCTCCCAAGTCGGTAGCCACCACCAGGCGGGAGCGGTGACAGGAGTCTTCTCTCACCGCCCACCTCCTCTCAGGCCGAGCGGGGCAGGCCCTGGCGGCCCGCGACCAGCGGTGAAACATCCAGGTGCCCCACGCGAGCCACCTGGCGGGTACGCAGGATCTCCGCCTCCTCGAGCGCATCTTCACCGACAATGGCGGCGATCACCTCGCGGGGGCGGGCCGATCCCCGCTCGGTGAACCGAATCTCGAACTCCAGCTCGCCGGCGGCGCCGACCCCGGCCCAGGCCACCAGCGGCCGCAAATCGATCCGGCGCAGCTTGCCCTTGCGCAGCCGCTCGACGACGACGGTCTGGCGACCGAGAAAGGCTGCCACCCGGCGCCGAACCTCCTCGCCGCCGATTCCCGGCAGAAAGGCCCGGTAGCCGGCCCGAACGATGTCCTCCTGCAGCGAACGCGATCCGGGGGCCAGGCCCACCAGGGCCCGAATCGTCAGCCCCTCGGAAAGGTGGCGATTGATCCAGGCGAGGGATTCGCCGCCGGCCAGCGGCGTGTGGGTTTCCAGGTCGGCGTACTCTGCCACCGAAGCTATGCCCAGGGCCAGGGCCGGGCCGAGAGAGATCTTCGGCCGGGGCTTGAACCCCTGGGAGTAGGCCAGCTGAATGCCGGCGCGGCGCAGACCGTGAAGCAGGGCCCGCACCAGGTCCAGGTGACCGAGAAAACGGGCCCGGGAGAGCTTCTCGAAGTGGATCCGGTAGCGATAGACGGGCCGCGGCGGTGGCTCCTCCTCACCTTCGGCAGCACCGGATCCCGCGGCAGGCTCTCGCGCCACCACAGCCCGCGGCGCCACCTCGAGCCCATTCCAGTGCTGTTCGGCGACGATGCCCTTGATGCACTCCCGGGCGAAGGGGCCGCAGGCCGTGCAGGCGGTGGACGAGCAGGGCACGACGGTGGCCACCCGGCAGGCCTTCTCGTATTCCCGCTCGAGCCAGCGGCGACGGATCAGCGGATCGACAACCTCCCAGGGCAACTCGGCCTTCAACGGCAACTCCCTGGTGGCCAGATGGTCCGCGTCGATCCCCTGGCCGGCGAAGGCTTCGCGCCAGACCTCCACCCGAAAATGCTCCGTCCAGCCATCGAGCACCGCACCCCGCCTCCAGGCCTCGTAGATCGCGGGGGCCACGGAGCGATCGGCCCGGGAGAGCACGCCCTCGAGCCAGGATTCTCCGTGATGGTGATGGCGGAACTGCACGCCCCGGGGCACCCGGCGACGGATCAGTTCCTGCTTGGCCATGAACGCTTTTTCGCTCTGCATGCCAAACCACTGAAAAGGTGTGAACACCTTGGGCACGAACGTGGAGGCCGAGAGAGTGACCTTGACCCGCTTGCCGCCGATGCGCCTTCCCTGCTCGAGGATGCGCTCGGCCAAGTCCACCTGGGCTTCCACGTCCTCGGTGGTCTCGGTAGGCAAGCCGATCATGAAATAGAGCTTGATGGTGGTCCATCCCGCTTCGAAGGCCAGTCGCGTCGCCTCGAGAATCTGGGCTTCGGTGAGGTTCTTGTTGATCACGTCCCGCAGGCGCTGGGAACCTGCCTCGGGGGCGATGGTGAAGCCCGTCTTGCGCACCCGGCGGACCTGGGCGGCAAGGTTCTCGGTCATGGTCGACGCGTGTAACGAAGAAAGGCCGACGGAGACCGAGCGCGGCTCCATCTCGTCCATCAACTGCGTCAGCAGCGGCTCGATCGCCCCGTACTCACCCGTGTTCAGTGAAGTCAGGGAGAACTCGTCGTAGCCGGTGGCCTCGATGGAACGCCGTACGCCCTCGCGCACCTGGGCCGGATCTCTCTCCCGCGTCGGTCGATAGATATATCCAGCCTGGCAGAAACGACAGCCCACCGGACAACCCCGCTGGATCTCCCAGGACACCCGATCGTGCACGATATCGCCGTGGGGCACGACGATCTTCTCCGGAAAGGGCACGGAGTTGAGATCGTAGAGAATGCGTCGGCGCACCTTTTCCGGCGCGCCGCCGCCCGGCCGGGGTCGCGGGATGAGCTGCCCGGTCAGCGGCTCCGGCTCGAGGTCGTAGAGGGCCGGAACATACCACCCCTCGAGATCTGCGATAGCCGAAAGGATCTCCCCGCGGCTGCGTCCTTCGGCCCGCAGTCTACGATAGAGAGTGATCATCTCGCCGAAAGCCTCCTCCCCCTCTCCAATCAGGATCAGGTCGAAGAAGTCGGCGAAGGGCTCCGGGTTGACCAGCACCGGCCCGCCCCCCAGCACCAGGGGATGGCTTTCCTCCCGGTCGGCGGACCGGGGGGGTATGCCGCCCAGATCGAGCATCGTCAGCACGTTGGTGATGGTCAGCTCGTATTGCATGGAAAAGCCCACCAGGTCGAAGCGTCCCAGGGGCTTGCGGCTCTCGAGAGTGGTCAGGGGAAGGTCCCGCCGGCGAAGCTCGGTGAGCATGTCGATCCAGGGCATGAAAGCCCGCTCGGCGGCCACCCCCGGCATGGCGTTGAGCAGCGCGTAGAGAATACGGAACCCCAGGTGGGACATGCCGATCTCGTAGAGGTCGGGAAAGGCCAGCACCACGGACACGTCCACTTCCGCGGCCGGCTTGACTACCGAATTCCACTCTCCGCCGATGTAGCGGGTGGGCTTTTCGACCCGCGTCAGCAGGGCGTCGAGGCGGCGCAACAGATCGCTGCGCCCCCCATCGGGTCCATCCATCGGCTTACCTCCAGTGCCGAGTGAAGCATATCCGCCCTCCCCCCGTGGCTCAAACGCCCGCCCGGCGGGCACTTCGCCGGCCCGACCGAAACCACGCCCGGAGGGCTACAATGGCCGGAGACGCTGAACGCCGGAGATCGACGATGAAGGCCATGGTGCTCGAACAACCGGGACTGCCCCTGGCCCTCCGCGAGGTGGACGATCCCCATCCCGGACCGGGCCAGGTGCTGCTGCGGGTGAGAGCCTGTGCGGTCTGCCGCACGGACCTGCATATCGTCGACGGTGATCTCGAGGCGCCCTCCGGTCCCCGGATCCCCGGTCACGAGATCGTCGGTGAGGTCATCGCCTGCGGTAGCGGGGTCAGGGACCTTCGGCCCGGCCAGCGGGCGGGCGTCGGCTGGCTGGGCTGGACCTGCGGGAGCTGCGCGTTTTGCAGCCGCGGGCAGGAGAACCTCTGCGATGAAGCCCGCTACACCGGCTACCACCTCCAGGGGGGCTACGCGGAGTTGGCAGTGGCCGACGCCCGCTACTGTTTTCCGATCCCCGACGCCTACTCCGACGTGGAAGCCGCGCCCCTGCTCTGCGCGGGACTGATCGGTTACCGCTGTCTGACGATGACCGGCGACGCCCGGCGGCTGGGACTCTACGGCTTCGGCGCCGCGGCCCACATCGTCGCCCAGATCGCCCGCTACCAGGGTCGTTCCGTGCTGGCTTTCACCCGGCCCGGAGACCGGCAGGCCCAGGACTTCGCCCGTAGCCTGGGCGCCGAGTGGGCCGGCGACTCGGATCGATCGCCTCCCGCCCCCCTGGACGCAGCGATCCTCTTCGCCCCCGTGGGCGACCTGGTGCCGCTGGCCCTCGGAGCGGTACGCAAGGGCGGTGTGGTGGTCTGCGGGGGCATCCACATGAGCGATGTCCCCTCGTTTTCCTACACCCTGCTCTGGGGAGAACGCATCCTGCGCTCGGTGGCCAACCTGACCCGCACCGACGGACACGGCCTGCTCGCGCTGGCTGCCGAGGCGAAGGTCCGAACCCGCACCACCGTATTTCGGCTCGAGCAGGCCAACGAGGCCCTCGACAGCCTCCGCGCGGGTCGCCATGAAGGCGCGGCGGTTCTCGCGCCGACGGCGGACTGAGAGGCTCCCGCCGGCCCGGCCCCGGCGAAGCCCCGAACCGCGTCACGGCAGGCAACCGCCGGAAGGCCCAGGCTCTGTCCATCCCGGCGTCGCCGCCGGGGAGAGGAGAACGACGATGAAGACCAACGTAGGCACCCTCGATCGCATCCTCCGCGTGCTCATCGGCCTCGGCCTGGGCTCGCTCTTCTTCCTGCTCGAGGGCCCGATCCACTTCGTCGGGCTGATCGGCATCGTCCCGCTGGGAACGGCGGTTCTCGGCTCCTGCCCGCTCTACGCGCTGTTGGGCCTGAGCACCTGCCCGCTCGACAAGCAGTAGCCCCAAACCTCAGAGAGCGTCGAGGGCCTGGCCCAGGTCGTGCTCGAGATCCGCCGTCGACTCGCAACCCACCGCCAGGCGCACCAGGGCCGGGCTGATGCCGGTGGCTTCCAATTCGGCCTCCGAGAGCCCGGCGTGCGTCATCGAGGCCGGGTGTTCGATCAGGGTCTCCACACCACCGAGGGAGACCGCCAGCGTCGCCAGGCGCACGCGGGTCATCAACGCCTTGCCCGCCTCGTAGCCCCCGGTCAGTTCGAAGGCGATCATGCTGCCGGGACCTTCCATCTGGCGGGAAGCCAGCACCCGCTGGGGATGGCTGGCCAGCCCGGGGTAGATCACCCGCGAGACGGCCGGGTGGTCTTCGAGCAGGCGCGCCAGGCGCTGGGCGCTGTCCTGGGCGGCCCGCACCCGCAGGGGAAGGGTTTTCAACCCACGCAGAACCAGCCAGGACTGGTGCGGATCCATCGAGGCGCCGAAGTAGATCCGCGCATGCAACAGCTTCTCGTGCAGTTCGGGAGTCCGGGTCACGATCACCCCCCCGACCACGTCGCCATGCCCGTTGATGTACTTGGTGGTGGAGTGCATCACGATATCGGCACCCAACGCGATGGGCCGCTGCAGCACCGGCGAGGCGAAGGTGTTGTCCACCACCATCAGCGCCCCCGCCCGGTGGCAGGCCTCGGCGCAGGCGGCCAGATCGCTCAGCCGGAGAGTGGGGTTGGTCGGTGTCTCGATGAACACCAGCCGCGTGTGGGGCCGCATGGCCCGGGCCAGGTTTTCGGTCTCGCTGGTATCCGCGAAAGTCGCCTCGACACCGAAACGAGCCAGGTCGTGCTCGAGCAAGAGTCGGCTCGGCCCGTAGACCGTATCGGTCATCACCACGTGATCGCCCCGGCCGAGCAAACCGAGGAAGATCGTCGAGACGGCTCCCATGCCGCTGGCCACGGCGATGCCCCCATGCCCGCCTTCGAGGGACGCCACGCAGTCCTCGAGCATCTTCGTCGTGGGATTCGCCAGGCGGGAATAGATGTAGCCCTCCTCCTCCCCGGCGAAACGCCGCGCCCCCTGTTCGGGGGACGAAAACGCAAAAGTGGAAGTCTGGTAGATCGGCGGCGCGACGGCCCCATATACCGGATCCGGCGCCTGGCCGGCATGAATCGCCCGCGTCTCGATGCCACTGTTCCGGGGAAGGTGCGCAGAATCCTTGTGCTCGGCGTCTTGGGACATTGGGTCTGGGGCTCCTGGGCGGCATTTCCGCGGAGAACGCGGCGGGGGGGAAGGGGCTGTGCCTACCGGCAGTATAACCCGGGCGGACCGACGCGGCTTGACACCCGGTAGAGGATGACGGAGCCTTCGTTCCCCACGGATTTCCCCCCCCCAGCCGGAGCCCAGCATCATGCGCCAAGCCGTCGTCCTGATCACCGGAGCCGCGGGTGAGATCGGCCACGCCCTGATCACCCGGATCGCCGAGCAGAAGGCGGAAATTCTGACCCTCGATCTGCAGGCCCTGCCCCCGGCACTCGAAGAACGGGTGACCCAGCACTTCGTCGGTTCGATCCTCGACGACGAGGTGCTCGACCGGATCCTCGCCCGCTACGAGGTGGACACGGTCTTTCACCTCGCCGCCCTGCTCTCCACGCGCAGCGAGTTCACACCGCTCACCGCGCACCAGGTCAACGTGGAAGGTACGATCCGCCTGTTGCGCTTCGCCCAGGCCCAAGGCCTGAGTCACGGTCGAACGGTACGGTTCTTCTACCCCAGCTCGATCGCCGCCTACGGTCTGCCCGACCTGGCCGCCAAGGCCGCGGCCGGCGCCGTGCGCGAAGAGGACTGGGGGCGGCCGATCACCATGTACGGCATCAACAAGCTCTATTGCGAGCAGCTCGGCCGCTACTTTCAATGGCATTACAAGCAGCTCGACGCGGAGCCCCAGGCCCGGCGTATCGATTTTCGGGGCATCCGCTTCCCCGGGCTGATCAGTGCCGAGACGGTGCCTTCGGGAGGCACCAGCGACTTCGTCCCCGAGATGATCCACGCCGCAGCCCAGGGGCGGCCCTACGCCTGCTTCGTCCGCGAAGACGCGCGCATTCCCTTCATGACCATGCCCGACGCTGTCGATGCCATCTTCGCCCTGATGGGCGCCGATGCCGCGCGGCTGCGCAAGAACGTCTACAACATCGCCGCCTTCAACCCCTCGGCGGGAGAGGTGAGCGAAATCGTCACCCGCCACTTCCCGGCCGCCGAGATCCGCTTCGAACCGGATCTCAAGCGCCAGGCCATCGTCGATTCCTGGCCCGCCGCCGTGGACGACGGGGCAGCCCGGGAAGACTGGGGCTTCGATCCCCGCCACGACCTGGAAACGGCTTTCGAGGCCTACCTGCTCCCGCGCATCCGCCAGCGCTACAGTTGAGTCAGGCGTTGACCAGGCGCCGGAGACGGACGGAGGCGACCAGGCCGAAGGCCAGGAAAGTCGCCACCAGGGACGACCCGCCGAAAGAGAGAATCGGCAGCGGTACGCCGATGGTGGGCAGGATCCCGGTCACCATACCCACGTTGATGAAGATCTGCCCCGCCCAGATGCTGGCGATACCCACGCACAGGAAGGTGCCCAGGGCGTCCTGGGCGATGGCCGCCGTCCGCAGGGTGCGCAACAGCAGCGCGAGGTAGAGAGAGAGCACGGTGATCACGCCGATCCACCCCACCTCCTCGGCCACCACCGCGAGAATGAAGTCGGTCTGGCGGGCCGGCAGGAAATTCAACCGCGACTGGCTGCCGCGAAACAGCCCCTTGCCGGCCACCCCGCCCGAACCGACGGCGATGCGGGACTGGATCACCTGGTAGCCGGTGCCGGAAGGATCCCGGCCAGGATCGAAGACCGTCAGAATCCGCTCCTTCTGGTAAGGCTTGAGGACCACGAACCAGACGATGGGAGCGGCCAGCGCGGCGATCAGGGCCAGGCTGACCAGCACGCGGGGGCGAATACCGGCGAGCCAGGAGACTCCGAGGAAAAGCGGGACGAAGGTCAGCGCCGTGCCCATGTCCGGCTGAATGGCGATCAGGGTCATGGGCGCGCCCACCACCACCCCCAGGAGCAGCAGCCTCGAAAGGCTGAGCTTGCCCCGGCTCCCGCAAGCGAAGGCCGCCACGGCCAGGGCGACTACGGGCTTCATCGGCTCCGAAGGTTGCAAGCGCACCGGCCCCAGTTCCAGCCAGGAGCGGGCCCCGGAGATGGGACGTGCCACCAGCGGCAGGGCCGCGAGCAGCAGCAGCCCGGCACCGTAGAAGAACGGCCACAACTCGGCCCAGTCGTGATAGTCCACCCGCTGCACCAGCAGGAAGACGGCCACGCCCACCACCAGGTAGAGCACCTGGCGGGTGGCGGCGGGAGTCCAGAGAGCCGCCTCGTCGCCGTGGGTCGCCGAGGCCACGGCGATCACGGAAATCAGACCCAGCAGTACGAGCTGGAGCAGGGTGGTGGTGTCGGTGCGCTCTTCAAAGGCCGCCATCGCCCCCCCTCCGGACGACCCGACGCGGCTGCGCCGGTGCCCATTCCCCCCTGCGCTGGAGGTATCCGCGTACCACCTCCCGCACGATGGGAGCCGACAGCTCACCTCCATGCCCACCGTGTTCGACGACCACCGCCCAGGCCAGTTCGGGATCGGGCACGGGACCAAAACCGATGAACAGGGCATGGTCCCCGGGATCATGCTCCGCGTCGAGGGCGACCACCTGGGCGGTGCCGGTCTTGCCGGCCAGCACGACTCCCGGAATCTGCGCCTTGCGGGCGGTCCCCCCCGCACCCTGTACCACCGCCACCATCGCCCGGGTCAACTCCCGGATCACCGCCGGCGAGAGTCCCGTGGGCTCGGGGGCGGCACCTTCGCGCCGACGCAGGAAGGGCCGCACCCGCCATCCCCCGTTGGCGATCACCGCCGCCTGTACCGCCAACTGGATCGGCGTGACATTGAGAGGTCCCTGGCCGATCGCCACCGAAATGGTCTCGCCCGGGAACCAGGACTCGCCCCGGGTACGCAGCTTCCACTCCTCCGACGGCACCAACCCGCTGACCTCCCCCCCCAGGTCCAGGCCCGTGACCGTCCCCAGGCCGAAGCGTCGCGCCCACTTCTCGATGGCTTCGATGCCCAGCCGTTGGCCGAGAGTATAGAAAAAGATGTTGCACGACCGCTCGATGGCCTCCTGCAAGCCGATCTCGCCGTGCCCCCAGCGGCGATGGCAGTGGCGCACCTGGCCGTAGAAACGTGCCTGTCCCCCGCAGAAGATCTTCTCTCCGGGCGCGAGCACGCCTTCTTCGAGAGCCGCCGCCGCGACGATCAGCTTGAAAGTCGAGCCCGGCGAGTAGACACCGGCCACGGCGCGATTCTGGAGGGGACGACGAGGGTCCTCCCGCAGCGCCTTCCAGGTGGCGGCCGACACACGACCGGCGAAGAGGTTCGGGTCATAGGCCGGGGCGGAGTAGAGGGCACGCACCGCGCCGTTACGGGGGTCGATGAACACCGCCGCGCCGGCATGGTCTCCGAACGCTCGGGCCAGGTCGGCCTGCATCGCCGCGTCGAGAGTGGTGGTCAGGGTCTGGCCGTGCCGGGCGGGCCGTTTGGTGGCCACCACCATCAGGGGGCGCCCGCTGGCGTTGACTTCCTCGAGCACCAGGCCGTGACGACCACGGAGGAAGTCGTCCCAGGCCCGCTCGACACCGATCCGCCCCACCCGGTCTCCAGGCAGCAGTTCCAGTGTGTGCCGCCTGACCTCGTCTCGCGTGGCCTCCCCTGTGTAGCCCAGCACATGGGCCGCCGCCGCGCCGAGAGGATAGTAGCGCTTGGCCTCCACCACGACCTCCACGGCGGGAAGCTCCACGCTTCGGGCCTCGATGCGCGCGGCCGTCTCGAGCCCCACGTCCGGCATCAGCAACACGGGGAGAAAGCGGGGCCGGTCCTTCTGCCGCTCATAGAGTTCGAGGATCGGTCCGGGATCGACGCCGAGTCGATCCGCCAGGCGTTCGATCACCGCGACGGGGTCCGCGCAACGCTGACGGTCGAGTCTCACCGAGAAAGAAGGACGGTTGGTCGCCAGCAGTACGCCGTGGCTGTCGCGGATCGTTCCGCGCACGGGACGCAGGATCTGCTGGCGCAGGCGATTCTCTTCGGCCTTGCGACGGTACTCCCCCCCCTGAACCACCTGCAGGTACCAGAAAACACTGCCGTAAAGGACGAATCCGGCCACGATCAGCAGCTTGAGCACGAGCAGGCGACGGCCGAGCATCCGCGAGTACTGGTAGTCGCGGTAAGGCTTGAGATGGCGGTAGTCGAGCCTCAAGTCTCGAACCCTTTCCATCGGATCGCCAGGGCCCGCGCCAGCAGCCCGAGCGCCGTGTTGAGCAGGATCGCAACGATCCACATCCCCACCCCCGGGATCTGGGCGGCAGGCCGATCGAAGGCCGCGGCGAGACCGAGTTGGAGTCCCCAGCTCGCCGCCGTGGCGGCGGCCAGGGCCAGCATGGTGGAAAAAGGCTGCACCAGGTCCACCCAGCCGGCGAGCAGGGAGAGGAAGAACACCACCACCAGGTAGATGAAGGCGAATTCGCCGTACCAGCGTCCAAGCCAGGCGTCCTGAAGGACGCCGGCGAAGAGGGCCGCGCCCAGCGCCCTGTCCATTCTCCCCGGCAAGGCGGCGAGCACGGCCAGCACCAGCATCGGATCACCCGCCAGGGCCGGAGTCGGCCACAGGCCGAGTCCCGCGCGCAACACCACGCCGCCACCCGCCAGCACCAGCAGGGCCTTGAGCCTCATCGGGCTCCTCCCTCGACCGCCTCGCCGGATCGAGCCTCACGTCCGGCGGCGCCGACGGGAGGCAGCAGCAGAACTTCCTCGAGCCGCGACGCGTCGAAAGCGGGCTCCACCGCCACGCTCCAGGTCAACGGGGAACTCTCCTCGAGGCTCCGAACCCACCCCACCAGCAAACCGGGGGGATAGAGGCCATCGAGGCCGGAGGTGACCACCTCGTCCCCCACGGCGATGGGCTTGTCCTTGGGCACGTACTCGAGGGGCAACCAGTGAGCCGGCCCCCGGTTGCCGCCTCGCAGAATGCCGGCAAAGCGCTCGTCCTGGTGCCGGACGGCGACGCCGCTGTCCGGGTCGGAGATCAGCATCAGTTCGGAGAGACGGCTGCCGGCATGGACGATCCGCCCCACCACTGCGGGGCCCTGAAGAGCGATCCAGTCTTCGCTGACGCCCCACCGGCGCCCGCGGTCGACCACCACGGCCCGGCTGAGGGGGCCTTCGCTGACGTAGGAGACGACACGGGCCACCACACCACCCCGGAAAGGGTCGACCTGTCGCAGATCCAGCAGGGCCTGGAGCCGACGGATCCGCCTCGCCTGGTCTTCCCGACGGGCCAGCCGGGCGCGGAGCAGGGCTATTTCCCGTCGCAGTCGACGGTTTTCTTCCTCCGCCCCCCGCAAGGCCACATAGCCCCGCCAGGCGCCGGACAGGGAACTACCGGTCCAGGCGACGGCGCCGACCACCGGCGCGGTCAGGGCGCGCACGACGTTGCCCAGCGCGCTGCGGGAATCCTCTCTCTGCACCTGGGCCGCCATCAGCGCCAGCAGGACCAGTGCCGTGGCGAGATAGAGGAGGGTGACCTGCCGCTGGGTCATACATGCCGCTCAATCGATGCAGACTTTCCGGAGAAGATCGAAGTCGGTGAGCATCCGCCCGATGCCCAGGGCCACCGAGGCCAGGGGTTCCTCGGCCAGGCTGACCGGCAGCCCGGTTTCTTCCCGCAGCCTCTTGTCCAGGTTACGCAGCAGCGCCCCGCCTCCCGCGAGGATGATACCCCGGTCTCCGATGTCCGCCGAGAGTTCCGGCGGAATCTGCTCGAGGGCCACGCGGGTGGCGTCCACGATCACGGAAGCGGTGTCCGCCAGAGCCTCGCGAATTTCCTCGTCGCTGATGGCGAGAGTCTTGGGGATCCCTTCGACCAGGTCCCGCCCGCGGATCTCCATGCTCATCTCCTCGTCGAGGGGGAAGGCCGAACCGATCTTGATCTTGATCTCTTCGGCGGTCCGCTCCCCGATCAGGAGATTGTGCTTCTTGCGGATGTACTGAATGATCGCCTCGTCCATCTCGTTGCCGGCAACCCGTACGGAGCGGCTGTAGACGATCCCCGCCATGGAGATCACCGCGATGTCCGTGGTGCCGCCGCCGATGTCGATGATCATGTTGCCGGTGGGCTCGGTGATGGGCAGGCCCGCACCGATGGCGGCCATCATCGCCTGTTCGACCAGGTAGACCTCGGTGGCCTTGGCCTTGTAGGCCGAATCACGCACCGCCCGCTTCTCGACCTGGGTGATCTCGGAGGGCACGCCGATGACGATCCGGGGCCGGACGCCCAGTCGGCGGTTGTGGGCCCGGCGAATGAAGTACTCGAGCATCCTCTCGGTGTGCTCGAAATCGGCGATCACGCCGTCCTTCATCGGCCGAATGGCCATGATGTTGCCCGGCGTCCTGCCGAGCATCTCCTTCGCCTCGCGCCCGACGGCCTCGACCCGGCCCGTCTTCTGGTTGACGGCGACGATGGAGGGTTCATTGACGACGATTCCCTTGCCCCGGGCGAACACGATGGTGTTGGCCGTGCCGAGATCGATCGCCAGATCGTTGGAAAACAAGGAAAGCAACGAACGAGGCCAGAATGCCAACCCGGTTCCTCCCCGGAAAGCCCCGCCCGGGCGGGGAAAGGAGCCCTTAGCGGGCCCAAGCGAGTGTCCTGGACGGGTCCTGCCCCATCGGGTGGAAGCGCCCGGGCGCCATCGAAGGTCGCCACCGCGCCGGCTCCCGGGCCAGCAGAGACCGGATACAGCGGCACATCGCGGCCTCCAGCGAACAAATGCTAGCGGCAGCGACGTTTCGGCACAACATGATCAGGTGGGGACGAGCACGGTTTTCCCGCTTTCACCGGCCACGTGCACTCCATCCTTGCCTGAATTCTTCACGTGGTACATGGCTGCATCGGCAGCCGCCAGCAGAGTGGCCGCCGTCGGGCCGTTTTCGGGCCAGGAGCCCACGCCGATGCTCGCCGAGAGCCTCACCTCCAGGTCCATCTCCCTCAGGAAGACCTTCTGCCGGATCTTCTCGCAAATTCTGTCGGCCATGACGCGCGCCCCGGCGGCGTCGGTTTCGGGCAACACCACGGTGAACTCGTCGCCCCCCCAGCGGGCCACCACGTCGATCTCCCTGACGTTTTCCCGCAGCACCTGGCCCACTTCCACCAGGGTCCGGGATCCGGCCATGTGACCATGGATGTCGTTGACCTGCTTGAATCCGTCCAGATCGAGGAAGAGCATCGCCACCGGGTGGCCGTAGCGGGCAGCCCGCTTGGTTTCCCGGCGCAGGTAGTTCTCCATGAAGCGGGCGTTGTAGAGCCCTGTCAGGTCGTCGGTTACCGTCCGCTCCTCGAGCTTGCGGAAGAGTTGGGCGTTGTCCAGGGCGATCGCCGCCGGCTCCATCAGGGTCTGCACCAGTTCCACCGAGTAGGGCAGAAAGCGACCCTCGGCCGGGTCGGCGAACTCGGCCACGCCGATCACCCGCCCCCGGCTCGAAAGAGGCGCGGCCAGGACCCGGTGAGGCAGCTCCCCCGGCCACTCCCGGGCCCATTCGCCGGCCGGGCAGGGTCCCGGAGGCCGGAATTCGAGAACTCTCCGGGAGCGGGCGGCCCGGGAAGCCAGGCCCTGGTCGAAGCTGCACTCCGCAGCCGGAGCCGGCCGCGAGGGGTCGTCACGCCAGGCATCGAGGCGTAGCAGGGATCCCCCCTCGTCGACGCGATAGAGCCGCCAGCGCTCGCTCCCCACCCGCTCGGCGGCCCGTTCCATGATGTAAGACGAGACCATCGAGGGGTCGAGCAACGAACCGGCGGCCTGGATCGTGTCGGAAAGCAGGACGAGCCGCTCTTCGAGCCGTTCGATCCGCCCCGCGTCACGGGCCGCCCCGCGGCGCAGGCGGATCCGCTCGGCAGCCTGTCCGGAGAGCAGGGCCAGCACCCCCCGGCCCAGGGGAGCTTCGACCTGGGGCAGGTCCGCGGACCGCCGGGTCCACTGCCGGCCCGCCGAGGCGTCCGCGGGCACGACGACCCACTGCCGCTCCCGGTAGCGCCGCCGGAGAGCCGTGAGCCGTCGGAGATGGTCGGCCGTGGGTTCTCCGGCCACCAGGACGAGAGGCGCGGCGGGCAGCGCAGGCAGGGCACCTTCCGCGGAGAGCCGAACCTGGACCACCTGCCGCGCCGCCGCGCGGGAAAGCGCGGCGAAAGCACGACCCGGCCCCCTGAGGAGCACGGCGAGAGGACGGCTGGTGGTTTCAGTAGACATCGACGTAGGCGTACCCCACCCGATTCGTCTCGTTGCCGGCCGCATCCTGGGCCTGGAAGCGGATCCGATTCTCTCCATCGTGGTGCAGCTTGATCACCCAGGTGAAGCGACCGTCGTCATCCACATCCACGCGCTCGCCGGAGATCCAGACCAGGGCGCCGGGCTCGGAGCGCCCCGAAATGATCGCGTTGCTGCCCACTACGAGGATCTCCGACACCTCGAGGGGCGGCGGCTGGGTGTCGTCGGGGTCCTGGAACTTCTCGCCGAGCACCCGAAACTTGCGCGTATCGGACCACCGACCCGGGTCACCATCGCCGTCGACGGCCGCAATGCGCCAGTAAAAGGTCCCTTCGGGCAAGGCAGGCAGGTCGCAACGGGCTTCGACGACCTGCTTTTCCTGCAGGATCGTGCCGAAAGCCGGGTGCCGGGAGAGCTGCACGCGGTAGCTCTCGGCTCCATCGACGGCGAACCAGTCGAGTTGGATGCGCCGGCTCTGCGGAGCGAGGAAGGTCCGCGCATCCGGCGGGTTCTTCGGCAGAGGGGGCTCGAGGATCTTCTTGCTGTCCACGATGCGTCCCTGCTGGATCGAGACCCGGGTCAGGGGGGCGAGCGGGACCTGTTGATCACCGGCCCGCAGACTCACCTCGCCGTCGAGAGCCACGAACTCGGAGGTGCCCTTCTCACGGTCATGGGCCACCCGGAATTCAGACTCGGTCCGAGCCTCGAGGGCAGCGCTGGCGGTGGACACCTCGTGCACCGAGTCGACCCCTTCACTTTCGTGGGTCGAACCATGAACCCGGCCCCAGGCGAGACGCTCGGAAACCCGCTGCACCCCCTGGGATTCGTCCCGGAACAGTTCCCGGATCTCGAGCAAGGTGCCCGGCTGGACGGTGAGCAGGGTGCCGTCGAAGAAGACGAGCCGGGCCCGGCCACGGGTACCGGTGCGAATCTGGTCCCCCATGGCGAGCAGTGCCCGTTCGCTGGCGGACTCCCACATGAACTGCCCGGCCCGCTTGATCCGCACGTCCCCGTCCACGCGGGTGATCCGGACCCCCGGCTGCCCCCCCTCTTCCGCCGGCCCGAGAATCTGCACCGCCAGATCCCGCGCCGTACCCGCCTCGGTCAGGGCCTCCCCGTACACCTCGTCGACCAGCGCCCGGCGCGCCAGGTCCAGGTGGCGCTGGGCCCGGGTCAGCAACTCGCCCCCGGAGACCTTTTCCCGGGCCTGGCCGACGGCCTCCTCGGCGACGGCCACGGCTCGAGCCGCCCGCTGGGCCAGGGGCAGGCCGTCGCGCCCGAACCACCACCAGGCCCCGCCCCCCCCCGCGGCCAGCACGACGAGCACCAGGGCGATCAGCGTCCGGGTCCGTACGTAGACCCAATCCACCGCCACGCGGGGGGTTGCCCGGCCAGGATCGGGAATCGACGTCATGGGCTTCCTCTCCGCGGGTCGCCGAACACGATGGCCCGGATCCGTTCCCCATCGTGCGAAAACGCCTGCCGCGCGCCGGCACGCCGGCGCATCGGGGACCGCCGGCGCCCGGGCCCGTCCCGGGCGCCTCGAAGTTAACTTGGTTCCGCAGGCCAGGGCGCGCAAATCCGCTCAGATCAAGGCAAGTTGCCGCTGCCCGAGGGGTGCGGTAGGCTTCGCGGCGGCCAAGGGCTCGCCCGGCCGGAACGGGGATTCTTACTGTGCTCAACATCTTCAGGTCGAAATTCAGCCGGCTGAAATGGGTTCTTTGGCTGGTAGTCATTTCTTTCGTGCTCTTCTTCGGAGTGTCCTGGTGGCAGCCGGCGGACCCGCGCACCCAGCGATGGGTCGCCACTGTCAACGGCGAGGAAATCTCGCCCCAGCTCTGGTACGACCAGGCCCAGAGCCTCGAACGCCAGTACCGGCAGATGTTCGGCGCCCGCTACGAGGAGGTCGCGAAAAACTTCAACGTCCGCGCCCAGGTCGCCGAGCAACTGATCCAGCGTCGGCTGGTGGTCCAGGATGCACAGCGGATGGGCCTGGCCGTCTCCCAGGCGGAGTTGGCCAGCGTGATCCGTTCGACTCCGGTCTTTCAGAACGAAGACGGCGTCTTCGTCGGCAAAGAAGAGTACGAGCGCCGGGTGCGGCGTATCTCCTCCTACAAGACGGCCGCGGAATACGAGGCCTTCCTGCGGGAGGAACTGCTGGTTCGCAAATGGCGCAACCTGCTGCTGGCTTCCATCGACGTCTCGCCCGAGGAAATCGAAAAGGAATACCGCCGTCGTCACGAGCGGGTGGGCTTCGACTTCGTCGCCCTCGACTACTCCCGCTACGAGAAAGATCTCAACCCCTCCCCCGCAGAGCTGGCCGCCTGGTACGAGGCCCATCGTGACCGGTACAGCCAGGGCGAGGGGCGGCGGGCGGTCTATCTCCTCTTCGACGACAGCGTCGTCGGGGACACCGTCTCGGTCAGCGACGAAGAGATCCGGAAATACTACGAAGAGAACCCCCAGCTCTTCACCCGTCCCGAGGAGCGGCGGGCGTCCCACATCCTGATCAAGGTCGAGCCGGACGCCGACGAAGCCACCGTGGAGAAGGCCCGCGCCCAGGCGGAAAGCCTGGCCGCCCGGGCCCGCTCCGGGGAGAGCTTCGCGACCCTGGCCGCGGCCCACTCCGACGATCCGGGGAGCAAGGCCCAGGGAGGCGATCTGGGGTGGTTCGCCCGGGGGCGGATGGTTCCCGAGTTCGACGACGCCGTCTTCGGCATGGAGAAGGGCGCCATCGAAGGCCCGGTCCGTACGGCCTTCGGCTTCCACGTGATCCAGCTCGTCGATGTGCGCGAGCCGGGTACGCGCCCCCTGGAAGAGGTCCGCGAGCAGATCGCCGCCCAACTGCGTTTCCCCCTGCTGCGGGAAGCCGAGAAAAAAGCCGCCGGGGAGTTCGCCGCGGCCGCCACGGATCTCGAGACCTTCCGCCGCGCGGCCGAGGCCAAGGGCCTCGAACTGCGGGACACCGGCGTGATCTCCCGCAGCGGCACGATCCCGGGCATGGGGCCGGTGCCGGAGATGGTCAAGGCCCTGTTCGCGCTCGAACCCGGGCAGGTCAGCGAGGTTCTCTCGCTGCCCCGCGGCGAGGTGATCCTGGCCCTCCAGGACGTGGTCGACGACTACGTGCCGCCCCTCGAGTCCCAGCGCGAGCGGATCCTGGCCGACTTTCGGCGGGACAAGGGCCGCGCCCTGGCGATCGAGGCCCTGCGTCGGGCCGCCGAGAGATCCGGGGGGGATCTGGCCGGGGTGGCCCGTCGACTGAAGGTGGAGCTGCAGAAGATCGATCCGCCCATGATCCGGGGAGCGGAGATGCCCGTCTTGGGACGGGACGACCAGGTCGAGAGCGCCGCCTTCAATGCTCCCGAAGGCGAGATCACCGGCCCGGTGGAAGGCTCGAAGGCTGCCGTGCTGCTGCGGGTGACCCGGCGGGAAGAGCCGGACATGGCCAAGCTGGCCGACGAGCGGGACGCGATTCGCGCCTCGCTGATGACCCCCCTCGGAGAGCGGCTGATCCAGCAGCGCATCGTCGCCCTGCGGGAGGGCGCGGACGTGCAGCAGAACCCCGCCATCTTCCGCTCCGAGGGCTGAATCCCGCTCCCGTCGGGGATCCCCGCAGAGCGCCGGCCCGGGCTTACGATTCCGAAACCACGCTTGCGAAACAAGGCGTGGAGCCTGGCCCGTCGCAGGTCTAGATTGGGTGTCGGGAGGAATCCATGGCCGAACACCCGAGTTTCGATACCCTGCAGCGCGCCACCCGGGCCTGGACCAGCGGCCGGCGCAAGGAAGCCCTGGCCCTGGCCGAGGCCGCCTGGCACATGGTCCAGGAGATCCCCGGCGCCCCACCCCAGGCCGCCCTCGTGGAATCCTGGTACGGCTACCTGCAGGCTCGGGTGGAAGGCAAGACGGCGGAGGGGCTGGAGCGGGTGCGCCAGGCGGCCAAGACGGCCTTCTGGGAGCCCCAGACCTTCGTCCACCTGGCGGAACTGGAGCTGCTGGCGGGATCGCGGCGGCGCAGCCTGGCCGCCATCCGCCGCGGCCTGGCCCTTTCCCCGGACAACAAGGACCTGGTCCGCCTGCGCAAGGGCCTCGGCTTACGCCGCCGCCCCCCGCTGGGCTTTCTCGACCGGGCCCACCCGCTCAACCGCCTTCTCGGCCAGCTCCGCCATCGGGGAGAGATCTCCGCCGGCTGACGCGCACCGGCCGTCAGGGCAGGGTATGATCACCGGTCCCGCAACCGGACCGAGCCGACCCACCCGGTCGAGGAGCATCCCTGGCCATGGCATTCCAGACTTGGGAGAGCGTACTGGTCGCCCTGCTGGTGCTGATCGCGGCGACGTCTTTCCTCCGCGATCTGTGGGGCAAGCTGGCCCTGATCCGCAAGGGCGACTCGGATCGGCCCCGCACGGACCACCTCGGAAGCCGCCTGGCCCGGGTGTTCAAGGAAGTGCTGCTGCAAAGCCGGGTGATCGGCGGCCGCCCCGTGGTGGGAGCGATGCACGCCGCGGTCTTCGGCGGCTTTCTCTTCTTCGGTCTCGAAACCCTGGACCACTTCCTCGAGCCCTTCGGCCTGCACCTGCTCGACACGCTGCTGGGCCCGGCGGTTCCCGCATTCAAGGCCCTGCTCTCGCTGTGGGCGGTGGTCGTGATCGCGGGCATCACGGGCCTGGCCTTGCGCCGTTTCGTCTTCGTCCGCTTCTCCCCCGATCCCAAGTCCTATTCCTCCGGCCTGGTGGCCGCCCTGATCGTCCTGCTGATGGCCACCTTCCTCTATGGACAGACGGACCCGGGCGAAAGCGCGGCAAAGGCCAACTGGTGGGCCCACGCCCTGGGCATCCTGGTCTTTCCCGGGCTGATCCTGCGCTCCAAGCACTTCCACATCGTCATGGCTCCCTTCTGCGTCTTCTTCCGCACCGAGCGCCTGGCGGAGATCCTGCCCCTCGACCTGGACATGGAAGCACTCGAGGAATCCGGCGAAGCCTTCAGCCTGGGGCTCGAGACGCTCGGCGACCTGAGCTGGAAGCAGCGCATGGACTTCCTGACCTGCGTCGAGTGTCGCCGCTGCACCGATCACTGCCCGGCGGCCCTGGCCGGCCAGGCCCTCGATCCGCGGGGCTTCATCCTCCAGGGCCGGCAAGCCATCTCGGCCGGGGACGACGGCCAGCCGGTGATCGGTCCGGTGATCAGCGAGACCGCCCTGGGGCAGTGCACCTCCTGCGGCGCCTGCGAGAGCATCTGCCCGGTGGGGGTCGAGCACCTGCAAGTCCTGACGGGAGCCAAACGGGCCCAGGCCCTGGCCAGCGGCACGGGCATGGTGGCCGCCGAGTTTCTCAACGAGGTGGAGCGGACGGGCAACGCCCTGGGGGCCCCACGATCCGACCGGCGGCGCCTGCTCGAGGAGGAACGCCTGCCGGTCTACGAGCCCCGCCGCAGCGAGGTCCTGCTCTGGATGGGCTGCATCTGGAATTACAACCCCCAGGCCAAGAGCGCCGTGCGGGCCATGGCCAAGGTGCTCGACGCCGCCGGGGTGCGCTGGGGCGTGCTGGAGAGCGAAAAGTGCTCGGGCCATCACAGCCGCCGCCAGGGGGAGGAGATGCAGTTCCAGACCCTCGCCGGCGAAAACATCGAGGCCATCCGCAGCGCCGGCGTCCGGCACATCGTCGCCCCCTGCCCCCACTGCGTACACACCCTCTCCCGGGAATACCCTCAGCTCGACGAGGGCTTCCAGCCCCGCGTCCAGCACCACAGCCAGTTCCTCAGGGAACTGGTCGACCAGCGCCGTCTGCGTCTCGACCCGGCCGCCGGGGCCGCCCGCCGGGCGACCTACCACGACCCCTGCTTCCTCGGGCGCTACGAGGGGGTCTTCGAAGCGCCTCGCCAGTTGATCCACGCCACGGGGCTGGACCTGGTCGAGATGGAGCGTCACCGCTCGCGGGCCGTGTGCTGTGGCGGCGGCAACGCGGGTTTCGTGCGGGAGCAATCGGTGGAGACGCGCATCGACCAGGTGCGCGCCCGGCACGTGGCGGACACCGGTGCCGAGCTGCTGGTCACCTCCTGCCCCGAATGCATGATGATGCTCTCTCCGGCCACCCGGGAAAACCTGGACCTGGTGGAAGTCGTCGCCTCGGCCCTGATCCAGGAGTCCTGACGCCCGAGACCGCCCGCCGCCTGGCCCGACGGGTCATCAGTCCTCGATGCAGGGCGACACTCCCACCACCCCGAAAGGGTCGGCAGCCAGGCAGATGCGACAGCCCACACAGCGCTCGGCCTCGATCACCACGCCCTGGCCGGACGGGGCGGGGCGGAACACGTCGGCGGGACAGAAGGACAGGCAAGGCGCCGGCCGGTCGCGGGTGCAGTACCGGCGGCACTGCTCGGCATCGATCAACCAGGCTCGCGCCGCGGCGCCGCCGGCGCGAACGCTGAAGGTCTCTTCCCGGGGCAGCTCCGGCACCGCCACGGGGAAGTCCGCGCCCCCCAGCCGCGGATCCCGCCGGGGGGTCAGGGGCTCGAGCAGCCTGGCCGTCGCCAGGGCCATCGCACCGCGGGCGGCGAGGGGAGCGAAACGGCGGCCGGCGAAGAGTTGCTGTCCCACCACCGAGTCCTTGACCTGGCGGTCGTAGGCCATCAGCCGCGCCGCCGCGCACTCCCCCTCCGCCACGGCTCCCCTCAGGGTACGGCCCGCCCGCGCGCCGGAGAGCAGGGCCAGGTCGGCCCCTTCCAGCGTCCAGGGGTCGAAGAGTCCCCCCGCCGAACCGGCCAGGACGGCGCCCGCTGCGGCCAACCGGGGCAGGCTCCAGTAGCCGCCAAGGGGCAGCAAACCGGCACGGCGGGCCAGCAGTTCGGCGCCCTCGAGCCGACCGGCGACCACCGGATGACGGCGCCAGCGGCCATGGAGCGCCCAGGGATCGATCCCCGCGGCTCGCGGCCCGACTTCCACGAGGAAGCGGACGGTCACCCGGTCGGCGCCCTCGATGACGACGCCCCCTCCGAAAAGACCCCGGGGCGCCGGCCAGCCGAAGCTCCGCAGCACCTGGCCGGAGCCGGGCTGACGCTCCGACCGGCGCCAGGTTTCCTCGATCAGGCCACCCCAGGTCGGCGCGCCCTTGCCCTCGCCGAGCCGAGCCGCGTCGAACAAGGCCCGGGAGAGTGAGCCGGCGCTGCCGTCGGCGATACAGGTCCCGGCAGCCCGGAGGGGGTCGCGCCGAAGGCCGGCGGCGGACCCCACCACCGCCCCCACGACCCGCTCGCCACGGAAGAGCAACGACAGGGCGCGGGCCCCGGGATGCGTTTCCACCCCCTGCTCCCGGGCGGTCGCCTCCAGGGCGGCGAGCAACCGGTCACGATCGTAGACGCGGTGGTCGCGCCGCGGGCCGCTGCCCTTCCAGGGCAGCCGGCGCCAGCGCCGCGGGCCGGCCCACAGGGCCTGGTCCGATTCCACGGCCCATCCGTCGGGCATCCTGTCGCCCAGCAATCCGCGGGCCTCCCGCTGCGCTTCGGGAGAGAACAGGACCAGGGGGCCCGGCGCGCCCCCCCTCCCGCCACCGACCAGGTGCACCCTCAGGCGGCGTTCTCCCGGCCTGGAGGAACAGGCGACGGCGGCGGCCAGGCCTGCCAGGCCGCCGCCGATCACCAGGATGTCCGCCTCGACGGCGGTGCTGCGCCTTTTCCTCTTGCCCAAGCCCGGCACCTCCTCCCGCGGGGCGCGATCATCCGCGTATTCGACTCTCCCCGTCAACGACACCCCGACCGGCGAGTTGCGCCCCGGCCTCGGGGCGGCGACAATCCGGCCGCGCGAGCAACCGGCCGCAGGGCCGGGCGCGGCCGCGAAGAGCGAGGCTCGAGTCGACGATGAAGCGCTCCCTGATGATCCTGGCGGCAACCCTGCCGGTGACACTGGCCCTGCTGACGGCGGGCTGCAACGACGACGTCCTCGTCGATCCCGGCGAACAGCGCATCGTGGTGGGCATCACCCCGACCCAGGTCTGCCCGGATCCCGAAACCCAACTCGGCCAGGCCACCGCCGTGGCCACGATCTTCGCCGACGACGGCCAGGTGGTGGGCAACGCCGCGGTGACCTTCTCCTCCGACAGCGGCGGTTCCTTCGACCCCGCCACGGCCGTCACCGCCGAGATCAGCGGCCAGGCGACCTCGGTCTTCTCCGTCGAGCGCCTGGACGGACGGGCCATCGTCGTCACGGGAACGCTCGACGCGACGGGTGAGTCGGATACCGCCGAGCTGCTGGTACCCGGCCCGACCTTCGCCCGCTTCGCCCGCATCGTCCTGGTGGACCCGCCCCAGATCGATCCCCCCCTGGTGGCTCCACGCTCGGCGAGCCTGGCCCTCGAGGTCTCGCCCTCGTGCAACCTCGCGGAGATGGAGTTCACCCTGAGCTGGGATCCGGCCATCGCCGCCCTGTCCACCTTTCCCCCCGGACACGCCCAGGAAGGCGAGCCCTACATCCTGACGGACTCACTCTTCGACCAGGCGGACTTCAGCACGCCGGAGAAGGAAACGACCCTCGAAGTCACCTCCTCTCCCGGCCAGGTCCACGTGCGCTACTACCGCAGCGACACGCCCCAGACCGGATTGACCTTCGGAGGCGCCCGGCAGTACCTGATCCTGGTTTTCGACGGCCTCGCCGAAGGCACAGCCGACATCCGTCTCGACTCGTTGAGGCTGGCGCCCTCCTTCGGGCCCGACTATCCATTGCCCGCCGACATCAGCGTCGATCCCCTGGTCTTCGTCGACAGGCCATGAAGACCGGGCCCGGCCGACAAGATCCGGCCCGTGGCCGCAGCCTGGCAGATCGCGGTTCGCTCTCGCCACGGGAGGACCTGAGCGCCGCCGAGATCCTCCGCCAGCCCCTGCCCTACGGGCACCGGCCGCTGGGTCGCGTTCTCGCCCGCCTGGTGCTGGCCTCGTTCCGCGAGCGGATCCTCCACGTCGAAGGCCTCGAACACCTGGCCCCGCACCAGGATCCCCTGATCCTGGTGCTCAACCACAGCCAGCGCGTGGAGGCGGTGCTGATCCCCACGCTGCTGATCGTCGCGCGGGCGGGGAAACTGGTGCACTTCCTGGCAGACTGGAACTTCCGCCTCTACCCCGGGTTGAACCTGATCTTCCGCCTGTCCGAGACGATCACGGTGGTCCGCAAGGACGCGCGCCCCCGCTTCCTCAACCTGCTCAAGCCCCTCTACCGGCCGGACCACCCCCCCCTGGTGGAGGCCCGCCGGCGGTTGGAGGCGGGCGCGGCGGTGGGCATCTTTCCGGAAGGAACGGTCAACCGCGATCCGGGCCGGCTGCTCGCCGGACACCCCGGCGCCGCCCGCCTCTCCCTCGAGACCGGGGTCAAGGTGGTCCCGGCCGGCATCCGTTTTCCGGAACATCCACCGGACCGGCCGATCTCCGACAAGGCCCGGCTGGCGCTCCATGTGGGCGCCCCCCTTCATCCTCCCACCGAACACGTGGGGCGGCGGGCACCGGCAGCGGCGGTCAGATCATGGCATCATCGGCTGATGTCCGAGCTGGCCCGACTCTCCGGCAAGACCTGGCAGCCTCGGGCCACGGGAGGCGCGTGATGGCACTCAAGGATCGGATCGCGGTTTTTCGCGTGGAGTCCGCCGAACAGCGGGAGCAGGCCCTCGAGGTGCTGGCCTCGACCTACCGCGACGAGAAGCGTTGGGTCGGCGACGAACACACCCAACTCCCCGAAGCCGACCTGAGCCGAGACGACATTTCCTGGTTCACCGTCACGGTCGATCGACGCCCGGTAGGGGTGCTGCGCGTCCTCTACGATCCGCCGCTCGAACTCTACGCCAAGTACGGCTTCGAATTGATCGGCAAGGACCTGGACGTGGAGCAGTTCGTCCGTGATCACCGGATCGCCGAGATCGGCCGTTTCGCCGTCCTTCCCGAGTACCGCAAGTTCATCATCGTCGTCGCGGCCCTGATGAAGGCGGCGAGCACGGAGACGGTGACCAAGGGCTACACCCATTACATCACCGATGTCTTCGAGGACGACCCCCACAGCCCCTACCAGTTCCACACCCGGGTGATGGGCTTCGAACCCGTCGCCACCCACGAAGTGGGCGAACTCAACTCCCGTTCCCGCCGCATCACCCTCGTGCTCGATCTGAAAGCCTCCTACATGCGGCTGAAGAAGCGTGGCGGGTGGATCTTCCGGCTGTTCACCGGCGATTGGGACGAGACGCTGCACAGCCAGATGACGTCCTGAACCGGCGCGGCAGCCGGCCGGAAAGCGGGGAGGCGCCTTGAGCCGCAGCCTGACCAGCCTGGCCGACACCCTCGCGATCGCCTGGACCTGGGCCCGCCGTATTTTCATCTTCGCCCTGGTGGCCGGCCTGTCGGTCTTCGTCCTCGAATGGCTGCATCTCCACGCCTTGCTGGCAGGCATCCACCCCGCCCTGGCGTGGAGCGTGACGGGCCTGCTGATGGCGGCGACGGTCGTTCTCGCCGGCTCCCTGGCCTGGCGCTGGTGGTCGGTGCCCCGGGTGTTGATGCCCCCCGAACTGCCTCCGCCCGCGGAAGGCTGGACTCCCCGCCAGGCCAGGGCCTACCTCCGCTTCGCCCGCCAGTACCTGGAACGACAAAGCGCCAACCCCGCCCTGGACCCTCAAGCGGCGACCGGGATCGGACCGGCCCTCGACCGGATCGCCGCCCTCGATGCGGACCTTCCGGCCGGGGAACTGGTCCAGGCCGTGGAAAACCAGGTCGACCTGGCACTCGAGCCCCTCGACCGCAAGGCCCGCCAGGAGGTCTGGCAGGCGGCCTGCCAGGTGGCGGCCCTGACGGCGATCAACCCTTCCTCCCTGCTGGATGTGCTGATCACCCTCCTGCGCAACCTCGACCTGATGGCACGCCTGGCGACGCTCTACGGGGGACGCCCGGGCCTGGTGTCCAGCCTGCGGATCGTGCGCGACGTGCTGGCCTCGGCCGCCACGGCGGGGCTGCTCGACCGCCTGGCGGAGAGCGCCTCGTCGGTCGCCGCCGAGATGGTCGGTTCGTGGACCACGCGCCTGGCGGGGCCCGTGGGCCAGGGCCTGGTCAACGGCTTGCTCACCGTGCGCCTGGGAGACGCCGCCGTGGCCCGTTGCCGCTCCCTGCGCAGCCGGCGCGTGGGCATCAAGCCCTGGTCCGCCGCCACCTGGCGGGAGATGGCCCGGCGCCTTTCGGCGATGGTCTCCCGGACCCTCGCCCCGGAGATGTCCCGGGCCTTCAAGGAGGCCGCCCGCAGCGCCACCACCCGCAGCGGCGGCGCCCTTCGCCGGGCCTGGCAGTGGATGCGCGGCTCGGGGTCCGTGCCGGACGACCCGCCCCTGTCCTGAGCCGGGCTGTCAGCCTGCCCTGTTCACGACTTCACGCCTCCCGGCGGATCACCGTCTCGGGTCCCACCGTCTTGAGGTACATGTAGTAGAGCAGCGGGATCACCACCAGGGTCAGCAGGGTGGCGACGATCACGCCGGCGATCAACGCCACCGCCAGCCCCTGGAAGATCGGGTCGAGGTAGATCACCAGTCCGCCCACAACCAGGGCGGCGGCCGTCAACACGATGGGGCGGAAGCGCACGGCGCCGGCCCGCAACACGGCGCTTTCGAGAGACTCGCCGGCCTCCAGTTCGAGGTCGATGAAGTCCACCAGCAGGATCGAGTTGCGGACGATGATCCCCGCCAGGGCGATGAAACCGATCATCGAAGTGGCGGTGAAGAAGACACCCAGCAGGCCGTGGGCGGGCAGAATGCCGATCAGGGTCAGGGGGATCGGCGCCATGATGATGAAGGGCGTGATGAACGAGCGGAACCAGCCCACCACCAGTACGTAGATGAAGACCATCACCACCGCGAAGGCGATGCCCATGTCTCGGAAGACTTCGTAGGTGATCTGCCACTCACCGTCCCACTTCATCATGTAGCGCGAGCGGTCCTCGGGCAGGTGGGTGGAAATCACCGGCAACTTCTCGCCGAGAGGCGTGACGATCTCCCCGATCGCGTCTGCCATGTTGGCGATGGCGTAGACCGGAGACTCGGCCTCACCCGCCACCTCCCCGATGACATAGGTCACCGGCTGAAGGTTCTTGTGGTAGCGGAACATCTCACGGGTCGTGCTGTGGACCTCGACGAGTTCGGACAGCGGCACCATCTGCCCCTCGGCACCATGAACCGTCAGTTGCAGCAGATCGCCGACCCGGGCCCGCTGGGCGCGGTCCAGGCGCAGGACGATGGGCACCGCCTCGCGCGCGGTTTCCACATGGGCCAGGCCCGCCTCGGCACCGGCCAGGGCGACCCGCAGGGTGCGCACCACCTGCTCGGGCGTGACGCCGGAGCGGGAGGCCTTCTCCCGGTCCACGCGGACCTCCCAGCGCGGAGCCGGTTGTTCGACATACCAGTCCACGTCGGTCACGCCCTCGGTGCTTTCGAAGACCCGCCGCACCTGGCGGGCGATTTCCAGCCGCCCCTCGAGACTCGGACCGTAGATCTCGGCCACCAGCGTCGAGAGCACCGGTGGACCGGGGGGGACCTCCGTGACCTTGACATTGACGCCCAGCCGACGGCCGATGGGCAGGAGCTTCTCCCGGATCTGCTTGGCCAGCGGATGAGACTTGGTGTCCCGAGCGTGCTTGTCCACCAGGTTGATCTGGATGTCCGCCACGTTGGCTCCGCGGCGCAGGAAGTAATGGCGGACCAAGCCGTTGAAGTTGAAGGGTGCGGACGTGCCCACGTAAACCTGGTAGTCGGTGACTTCGGGAATCTCCTGAAACACGGAGGCGAGCTCCCGGGCCACGGCGTTGGTCTGCTCGAGGGTGAATCCCTCGGGGGCGTCGATCATCACCTGCAATTCCGACTTGTTGTCGTAGGGCAGCATCTTCACCGTCACGAAACGAGTCGGTACGGTGACGGTCGAGAGCAGGAGCAAGGCGACCACGGCGAACAGAAAACCGTAGCGCAGCCAGCGGGAGCGCAGCATCGGGCTCATCAGCCGGGCATAGATCCGGTGCAGGCGACCTTCCTGCTCGGTCTCGTCCTCCTGCGACGCGCTCCCGCCCGCCGCCATGTGTTCGGCCGTGCGGTGGAAGAGCTTGTAGGTCAACCAGGGGGAAATGATGAAGGCCACCAGCAGCGAGAAGAGCATCGCCGCCGAAGCGTTGATCGGAATCGGCCGCATGTAGGGCCCCATCAGGCCCGAAACGAAGGCCAGGGGCATCAACGCGGCAACCACCGTGAAGGTGGCCAGGATGGTGGGGTTGCCCACCTCGTCGACCGCGTAGACCGTCGTCAGGCGCGGGTGGGCCCAGCCCAACTTGTAGTGCCGGTGGATATTCTCCACCACGACGATCGCGTCATCGACAAGGATGCCGATGGCGAAGATCAGCGCGAACAGGGTGACCCGGTTGAGCGTGTAGCCGAAGAAATAGGAGGCCGCCAGGGTCAGCGCCAGGGTCACGGGCACGGCGACGGCGACCACGAGGCCCTCGCGGCGCCCCAGGGCGAAGACCATGAAGATCACCACCGCGAAAGTGGCGATCAGCATGTGTTCGATCAGTTCGGTGGATTTCTCGTTGGCCGTGAAGCCATAGTCGCGGGTCTTGGTGATGCGGACATCCGAAGGCACCAGTTTGCCTTCGAGGCCGCCGAGCAGTCGATCCAGGTCCCGCACCAGTTCCACGGCGTTGGTCCCCGCCTTCTTGGCCACGGCGAGGGTCACCGCGGGCGCGTCGAGACCGGCATGCTCGATGCCCTTTTCGCGGGCCGCGGGCCCGGAGCCCATCCAGACATAGGTCTGCGGCTCTTCCGGACCGTCGAGGATCCGGGCCACGTCCTGCAGGTAGACGGGCCGTCCGCCGTAGACACCCACGACCACGTCGCCGATCTCGTCCGCGTCACGAAGGAAGGCTCCCACATCCACCGGTATCTCCTGGTTCAGGTTCACCGTATGGCCCGCGGGCAGGCGCCAGTTGAAACCCTGGAGCGCCTGGTACGCCTGGAGCATGGAGACGTTGAACGCGCCCAGCTTCTCCCGGTCGAAATCCACCCGCACCACGCGGCGCTGACCACCGAGCACCCAGACCTGGGCCACCCGCGGATGGCGGGTCAGCTCGACCTTGAGTTCCTCGGCCACCCGACGCAGCTCCAGCGGCGTGGCCGTCTCGCTCCACAGGGTGTAGGCCACCGCGGGCACGTCGTCGATGCTCCGGGGCTTGACGACGGGCCTCATGACTCCCGCGGGCAGCCCGTCGAGGGCCGACTGGATCTTGGCGTGGACCCGCAACACGGCTTGGTCCGGGTCGGTGCCGACCAGGAAACGCACGATGATCATCCCGCCGGAAGGCTGGGAGGTGGAGTAGATGTAATCGACGTTCTCGATCTCGTAGAGCAGCTTCTCGAGCGGTGTGATGACGCGGTGTTCGACTTCCTCGGCGGTGGCGCCGGGAAAACCCACCATCACGTCGATCATCGGCACCTTGATCTGGGGTTCCTCCTCCCGCGGCGTGATCATCACGGCAAAAGCGCCGAGCAGCAGGGAGAAGACCACCATCAGGGGCGTGAGCTTGGATTCCAGGAAGGCCTTGGCAATCCGTCCCGACGCACCGAGGGGCCTGCGGGTCATCTTCTTTCGCAGGGCCTCCCGGCCGGCAGAGTCCTGATCGCTCATCGCAACACCTCCACGGGGGTTCCGTCGGCCAGGGGCCCGGGAGCGTCGAGTACCACCTGCATCCCCTCACCCAGGCCGGAGAGGATTTCGACACGCTGCCCATCGACCCTCGCGCCGGTGGTCACGGCCCGAGTCCGGGCGCGTCCCTCCTCGTCCCGCACCACCACCAGCTCGAGTCCACCCCGCCGATGCACGGCGGCCTGGTCGAGGACCAGCGCGTCGCTCACCGGGCCGGGCAGCCAGGCCCGTCCGGAGATGCCGGAAGGCACG
The DNA here is from genome assembly GCA_030949985.1 of Acidobacteriota bacterium. Lineage (NCBI taxonomy): Bacteria > Pseudomonadati > Acidobacteriota > Acidobacteriota bacterium. The sequence continues at coordinate 197,801 of JAUZRX010000017.1, read as the reverse complement.
GCCAGCCCCTCGAGCCCGATCTTGACGGTGAAGGTGTGGGTCGCCGGGTCCGCCGCCGGCAGGATCTCGTCCACCACCCCCTCGACCTTACCCAGGTCGGCACGGGAGTCGAAGGCCACCGGCAGCCGGTCACCGAGCTGAATACGGGCGATGTCGCTCTCCCGCACGCTCAGCCAGAGCTGAGACCCCGACAGGGACTCCACCCGCACCAGGGGACGGCCGGGTGCCGCAAGGTCTCCCACCTCCACCAGGGTGTCGACCACCCGGGCGTCGAAGGGGGCGCGAATGACGGCGTCCTGGGCCACCGCCCGGGCGGCCTCGACCGCCCCGCGCGCCTGCTGCACGGCGCCCTGAGCCTGCTCGTAGTGCATGCGCGCCATGTCCAGTTCCACGTCGGAGGCGGCCTTCTTCTCGTGCAGTCGCTCGAAGCGAAGGAAGTTTTTCTCGGCCATCGCGAAGGCGGCTTCCGCCTGGGCCAGGGCTCCGCGGGCCTGAGCCACCTGGCCCTCGATGGCCTGGGGCTGGATGACCACCAGTTCGTCACCCTTGGCCACCCGCTGGCCCGCGTCGACCTTCACCGCCACCACGGGACCCACGACCCGGCCCGAGAGGAAGGACTGCCGGCCCGGCTGTACCAACCCGTAGACCTCGATCTGCTCCTGTCGGCTCAAGCGCTCGACGGGAACGATGTGGGCCCGGACCGGCTCGAAGGCGGCCTCCGCCTTTTCAGGCGTCTTCTTGCTGCAGCCGGCCAACAGGGCCAGCAGGGCAACGAGGCTCAGTGCAACTGCGCTGCGGGTCTTCATCGGCACTCCTCCGAAAGATGCTCGGCTTCGAACAGGGACAGCCCGGATGCATGCAGCAACCGGTACGTGGCCAGCGTCGTGTCGTAACGGGCCACCAGCTCGCGCACCGAGGCCTCGCGAAGCTGAGTTTCGGCGTCGAGCAGGTCGATCATCTTGTCCAGCCCCTGCCGGAAGCGCTCTTCGCGCACCCGCAGGGACTCCTCCGCCGCCGCCAGCGAGGCCAGGGCGGTCTCGCGGCGGGCGCGGGCGGTGAGCAGTTCCTGCCAGGCCTGGCGCACTTGCAGGGTCACCCCCTCTTCGAAGCGCTGAACGTTGGACTCCCAGGCCGAGGCCTGGTGCCGTGCCGCCGCCCGCGCGGCCTTGTCGGCACCACCCCGGAAAAGGTTGATGCGCGCGACTCCCATCAACGTGGTGGACTTGCCGTGGTTGCCGAAGGCGACGTCGTCGTACCACTCGTAACGACCGATCAGGGCCACTTCCGGGCGATAGCCCGCCGTGGCGGCCTTGACCTCCAGCCGTCCCGCCTCGAGCTTGTGCCGGGCGGCTCCCAGATCACGCCGGGCGGCCAGGGCACGCTCGATCCACTGGTCCAGGTCGCCCTCGATCGTCGGAGTCGGCGGCAGGGGCGCCAGTTCGTGACTGGTGGACTGGGGCAACCCCATGTGAAAATTCAACGCGGCGGCGGCGAGTTCGGCGCCGCTGCGGGCCTGCTCGACCAACTCGCCCATCTTGGCCAGGTAGACCCGGGCCTTGAGCAACTCGGCTTCGACGATCAACCCCTCTTCGGCATAGTCCTCGGCCAGGGCCACGTGCTCGGCGGTGGTGTTGCGGGCCTTTTCGAGCAGCCCCAGGTACTCCCGCGCCTTGGCCAGGTTCGTATAGGCGGTGATGGTTTCGAAGGTCACCTGCTCGAGGGTGTGCCGGCTCCCGAGAGCCTCGGCCTGACTGAACAGGGAGGCCTGGGCGATCCGCGCCGAGAGCTTGCCGCCGGTGTAGATCGGCTGGACCACCTCGAGGCGGGAGATCCAGGTGGTGAGGGGATCCGGGTCGTTGGGATCCGACCCGAAGAAAGCCTGCATGTCGAAGCGTTCCTGGTTGAGTTGCAGGGCGAAGCTCTCCGCCGGACTGTCGGTCCGGTGGTAGACCTCCGAGAAGTCCACCTGGGGCAGCCGGTGGGCACGGGCCTGGCGGGCCCGCGCGGCGGCGGCCTTGGCGGAGGCATCGGCGGCCAGCACCGCGCGGCTGTTGGCCAGCGCGGTACAGGCGGCTCGTGAGAGCGTCAGGGGCGGGTCGGCCGCCAGGGTCCCACCCACGGTTAGCGCGGCGACAAAGGCCGCGGCCCACTGGACTCGCATCGGCTCAACCTCCTGCCTGCCCGGGGCAGGCGACGGGGACGGGTAAGTGACCGCGGGCGCCCCCCTGCGGAAGGGGCAGTCTATCCCGGTCGGACTCCGAGCGGGGGGGCGCCCGCGGTCCTTCCAAGGGATGCAATCGCCGCCGGCGGGATACACCCTCCGCCGGCGCCCCCCCTCCGGCCGACACCGCCCCCCGAACGGGGGTCAGAGATGATCCGCCAGGTAACGCCCGGTCCAGGACTCCCGCTGTGCCGCCAGCGTCTCGGGCGTCCCCTCGGCGACGATCCGCCCCCCCCCGGCGCCCCCCTCGGGACCCAGGTCCAGGACCCAGTCGGCGGTCTTGATCACGTCGAGATTGTGTTCGATGACCACGATGGTATTGCCCTCGTCGCGCAACCGTACGAGTACCTCCAGCAACTTGCGCACGTCCTCGAAGTGAAGTCCGGTGGTGGGCTCGTCGAGCAGGTAGAGGGTGCGGCCGGTACTGCGCCGGGAGAGCTCCTTGGCCAGCTTGACCCGCTGGGCCTCCCCGCCGGAAAGAGTCGTGGCCTGCTGGCCCAGGCGCAGGTAACCGAGCCCCACGTCGACCAGGGTGCTCAGCCGCCGCTCGACCTGGGGGACGGCGGAGAAAAACTCCAGGGCCTGGGCCACGGTCAGCTCGAGGATCTCGGCGATCGAGCGCCCCTTCCACCGCACCTCGAGAGTCTCCCGGTTGTAGCGCCGTCCGCGACATTCTTCGCAAGTCACGAAGACGTCCGGCAGGAAGTGCATCTCGATGCGGATCACTCCGCAACCTTCGCAGGCCTCGCAGCGCCCGCCTTTGACGTTGAAGGAAAAACGTCCGGGACGATAGCCTCGCGCCCGGGCTTCGGGGACCTGGGCCAGGAGCTCGCGGATCGGCGTGAGCAACCCCACGTAGGTCGCCGGGTTGCTGCGGGGCGTGCGACCGATCGGCGACTGGTCGATGTCCACGATCTTGTCGAAGTGCTCGAGACCTTCGATGGCGTCGTGCTCACCGGGGCGCTCGGAGAGCATGCCGAAATGGCGACGCATGGCCGGGTAGAGGGTCTGGTTGACCAGGGTCGACTTGCCGGAGCCGGAAACCCCCGTCACGCAGGTCAGCAGGCCCACGGGGAGACGGGCATCGATGTTCTGCAGGTTGTGCTGCCGGGCTCCCCGTACGGTCAGCCAGCGCCCGTCGGGCGCCTGCCGCCGCGCGGGCGTTTCGATCCGCCGTTTCCCGGAGAGGTACTGTCCGGTCAGGGAGCGCGGGCAGGCGGCGACCTGTTCCGGGGTGCCGGCGACGACGACCTCGCCACCGAGTTCTCCGGCGCCCGGACCCAGGTCGATCACGTGGTCGGCGCTGCGGATGGTCTCTTCGTCGTGTTCGACGACGATCACCGTGTTCCCCAGGTCCCGCATCGACATCAGGGTATCCAGCAGGCGGCGGTTGTCCCGCTGGTGCAGGCCGATGGAAGGCTCGTCGAGCACGTAGAGCACCCCGGTGAGCCGGGATCCGATCTGGGTCGCCAGCCGGATGCGCTGCCCTTCTCCACCGGAGAGGGTGGCCGCCGCCCGGTCGAGGGTCAGGTAGCCCAACCCCACGTTCTCGAGAAAGCCGAGGCGCTCGCGAATCTCCTTGAGAATCAGCCGGGCGATCTGACGCTCCCGGCGCGTCAGGCGCAGCGAGCGGAAATGCCGGCCCGCCTGCTCGACGGTCATGGCCGTCGCCTCGGCGATGTTCTTCGCCCCCACGGTGACCGCCAGGACTTCCGGGCGCAGCCGGGCGCCGTCACACTCCGAGCAGGGCGACGAGGACATGTAACGCTCGAGGTCCTCCCGCACGGATTCGGAAGAAGTCTCCTTCAAGCGGCGGAGCAGACGGGGGATCACTCCTTCAAAGGGCCGGCGGACGGCATAGCGCGACCGGTCGGAACGGAAGACGAAGTCGTACTCCTCCTTGCCCGAGCCGTACATCACGATGCGCTGTACCCGGCGCGGCAGATCTTTCCACTTGGTGTTGACCGGCACGCGGTGGGCCCGCAAGACCACCGCCACCATCTCACCGAGATAGGAATCCTGGCCCGACCACAGCTCGATGGCGCCCCGAACGACGGGCGCATCGGGGTCGACGACGATCTTCTCCGGGTCGAATTCCCGATCCACTCCCAGGCCGCTGCAGGCCGGACAGGCGCCGTAGGGCGAGTTGAAGGAGAAAGCCCGGGGGCTCATCTCGGGAATCGAAACGCCATGCTCCGGGCAGGAGTAATGCTCGGAGTAGAGCCGTTCCTCGGCGTCCGGACCGACGAGCACCCGCACCAGGCCCTCCCCCAGCTTGAGAGCCGTCTCCACCGAGTCGGTCAAGCGGCCGCGGATGTCGTCCCGCAGCACCAGGCGATCGACGATGATGTCGATGTCGTGGACCTTCTTCCGGTCCAGGTCCGGGGGCTGATCGAGGTCGATGATCTTGCCATCGACGCGCGCGCGGACGAAGCCCTGCCTGGCCCAGCCTTCGAGATCCCTGCGGTAATGCCCCTTGCGCGAGCGAACCACCGGGGCCAGCACCTGCACCCGGCTCTCTTCCGGCAGCTCGAGCACCGCGTCGACGATCTGCTGCACGGTGCGCCGGGTGATCTCCTTGCCGCAGTGCGGGCAGTGGGGCCGGCCGATCCGCGCGAAGAGCAGGCGCAGGTAGTCATAGATCTCGGTCACCGTCCCGACGGTGGAGCGAGGGTTGCGGGAGGTCGTCTTCTGTTCGATGGAGATCGCCGGTGAAAGTCCTTCGATGGACTCGACTTCGGGCTTCTGCATCATCTCGAGAAACTGCCGGGCGTAGGCCGAGAGGGACTCCACGTAGCGGCGCTGCCCCTCGGCGTAGATCGTGTCGAAGGCCAGCGAGGACTTCCCCGACCCACTGACGCCGGTGACCACCACCAGCCGGTGGCGGGGGATCCGCACGTCGATTTTTTTCAGGTTGTGCTCGGCGGCACCACGAACGTGGATGTAGGACTCCATCAGCGCTTCGGCTCCTAGCTTGGGCGAAACGATCATTCTATGCTGTCGGCGCCACGAGAGCCCGTCGGCGATCTGCGGACCGCCTCCGCGGCCGGGCTCGAGGAGGTCACGATGCGGAGGCTCCTGCTGCCGGTTCTGGTATGCGCCCTGCTGGGGAACTGCGCGGGCTCCAGGCCCCCCGCCGGCCCCTGGGTCATGGCCCCCCTCGACGCTCAGGGCCGGCCCCTCGCCCCCTCCTCCGTCGTGCGCTTCGACAGACCGGGACTGCACGTGGAGGTCCAGGCCCTGTCCGCCTCCGAGCGGGCGGCCTGGATCCGCCGGCGCTTCCCCGATACCGGCGACCCGCTCGCCGGGCGGCGCGATCGTCGCCGCTGGCTGACCCTGCGGCTGACCATCGCGGCCACCGGCGATCTGCCCGTCCATCTCGAGACCCAGAGCCTGCGGCTGTGGCCCGACAAGGGCCGGGTCAGCACCGCGCCGCTGGACTACACCCGGGCCTTCGAGTGGCTGCGACCCGACCGGGAGTCGGGGCCGGCCGCCTCGGAGGTGCGCCGGTTCATGCAGGGGCTCCTCGACGGCCCCGTGGACCTGGCCCCGGGAAGCCGCCGGGAAGGGCTGCTGATCTTCCCCGAACCCTCGCCGGAGGCCCGCCGGCTACTCCTCGAACTCCCCTTCGTCCAAGTGGGTTCCACCACCCACCGCATCCGCATTCCTTTCGACAAGGTACCGGTGGCCGCCCCGGCCGCCGCAGGAGAGCAACCGTGAGCGCCCGCATCCTCGACGGCAAAGCCCTGGCCGCCAAGATCCGACAACAGGTCGCCCGGGGCGTGGAAGACTTCGTCCGCCGGGTCGGCCATCCTCCGGGCCTGGGAGTGGTACTCGTGGGCCAGGACCCGGCCAGCGCGGTCTACGTGCGAAACAAGGAGAAGTCCGCGCTGGAAACCGGCATGCACTCGCAGATCCTGCGCCTGCCGGCCGAGGCCAGTCGCGCCCAGGTGCTCGACGCCATCGGCCGCATGGCCGACGATCCGCGTTTCCACGGCATCCTGGTCCAACTCCCCCTCCCCGACCACCTGGATGCGGAGGAGATCCAGCAGGCCGTACCGCCGGAAAAAGACGTCGACGGCTTCCATCCGGTTTCCGCGGGCAGACTCCTGCTCGGCCAGCAGGGCGGCTTCGTCCCCTGCACCCCGAAGGGCATCCTGGCCCAGCTGGACGAGGCGGGCACCTCGCTTCGCGGGGCCGAGGTGGTGATCGTCGGACGCTCCAACATCGTCGGCAAGCCGGCCGCCTTGCTGCTGCTCGCCCGCCACGCCACGGTGACCGTCTGTCACTCGCGGACCCGTGACCTGGAGGCCGTCTGCTCCCGGGCCGACGTCCTCGTCGCCTCGGTGGGCCGGCCCGGACTGATCCGCGGACGCCACATCAAGCCGGGCGCGGTGGTGATCGACGTGGGGATCAACCGCGTCGACGACCGGGAACTGGCCGAGGACCTGCTCAGCGGCCAGCCGCGCCGCTGGGAGCGCTTCCTCAAAAAGGGCCACACCCTGGTCGGCGACGTGCACTTCGGCGAAGCGCGGGAGCGGGCCGGGGCCGTGACACCGGTGCCGGGAGGCGTGGGTCCGCTGACCGTGGCGATGCTGCTGGAAAACACCCTCGAGGGAGCCCGCCGCAGCGCAGGATGGACGGGCTGACCATGCCCTCCCCCGCTCGGCACGGCGGCTGCCTGCTGGCGGGCCTGACCGGGGGCATCGCCACGGGCAAGACCACCGTGGCCGGGATCTTCGCCGACCTCGGCGCCGCGGTCATCGATGCCGACCCCATCGTTCACCAGCTCCTGGCTCCAGGAGGCGCGGGAGTCGCCCCCGTGCGCGAGCATTTCGGCGAAGAGGTCCTCGACCCGCGGGGGGGCGTCGACCGGAGCCGCCTGGGACGGCGCGTGTTCTCCGACCCGGCGGCCCGACGGCGGCTCGAAGCCCTGCTCCATCCACTCGTGATCGAGGTCAGCGAAGCCCGCATCGCCCGGATCCTCGAGCGCGATCCACCTCCCGGGGTACTGATCTACGAGGCGGCGCTGCTGGTGGAAACCGGGCGTCATACCCGCTTCGACCGACTGGTGGTGGTCACCGCCCCCCTGGAGGTCCGCGTGCGCCGCCTGGTGGAGCGGCGGGGGCTGTCGGTCGAAGAGGCCCGGCGACGGATCGGCGCCCAGATGCCGGAGGAGGAAAAAATCGCCCTGGCCGACCACGTCATCGACAACGGGCACGCCGTCGAGCAGACCCGGCGGCAGGTGGAACGGGTCTATCGGCTCCTGGGCGGACGGACCTGAGCCCTGCCACCCGGCGCCGCTTCGTGCATAATCCCTGCCCGTGGCGGGCACCACGCCAGGAAGGGAGCGATCCGAATGAAGGTGGGACTTCTGCGGCTGCTGCTGCTCGTCACCGCGACGAGCCTGGCCCTGACCTGCGGCTGCACGGCCCGGAACGAGGATGAACTCTCCTACGGCCGGCCGCTGGCGTCCATCGTCCAGCCGCCCCCCGCCAGCCCGCAGCCCGCCGACAAGGGGCAGCCGGGATCGTGGGAGAAGGCCCCCGGCGTCGAGCCCGCCGGCCGTCTCTTCGTCGTCGGCCCCGAAAACCAGAATGCCTCCCTGCACCCGCTGGTGCTCGTGCCCAGCCGCTGGGGGGTGAGCCCCGAGATCCGCGACCAGGCCCGCCGGCTGGCGGAAGCGGGGTTCCTCGTCGCGGTCCCCGACCTCTTCGACGGGGTCGAACCGCGGCATCGGCTGGCCGTCGAAGAACTCCAGAAGGGTGTGGCCGAACGGCGGGCCCTGGCCCTGCTGGATGCCGCCGCCCGGCGGCTGCGGGAAGATCCGCGCAGCGATGACCGGGGCGTGGCCCTCTTCGGCAGCGCCGTGGGAGGCTACTGGGCCTACACCTGGGCCCGGCGTCATGCCGAAGACGTTGCGGCGGTGGCCCTCGATTCCACCCTGCTCGAGTGGACTCCCGACGCTCTCGCGGGCTGCCGGGCCCCGGTGCTGCTGCTGGTGGGCGGGGCCAGCGGCGTCTTCCACCGGGCCCAGCGACAGGCCATCGCCGAGGCTTTCGAGGCCGCCGGTGTCACGGCCCGCGTGGAGGCGATCGAGGGCGCCGGAACCGATCTCTTCGACCCCCGGGCCAACGGCTGGAGCGAAGACGCCCAGGGCCGCGCCTTCAAGGTTCTGACCGCTTTCCTGCGCGGTGAGTGAGACGGGTCAGGGGGTATCGAGAGTGATCAGCTGGCCGTCTTCGAGCCGCAGGTTGGCCCAACCCCAGAACCACTGACCGCCCCGCCGGTCGAGCCGCACCTCGAGCCGGCCATCGGCGCGGGAGCCCTGGACCCAGAGCCGCAACTCGCACCATCCTCCGGCGCCATCGAGCTGACCGCCGGGCGGCCCGTAACCCTCGACGACACCCAGGTGTTGCATCACGAGGGGATGCCGGCCGGCCAGGGCCGTGGCGAGCCTGTAGGGCTCGCTGAACCTCAACCGCAGAGCCCCCGGAGAAGTCACGCCTGCCGCCCACAAGGCGCCACAGAGCGCCACGGAGAGAAACGCCGCCACGAAGGCCAACACGAAGAGTCGGGAGATCCCGGTATGCGGCCTGCGGCGGACGACGCCCTCGGTCTGCTCGATCACTGCCTGGGTCATGCCCCGCTCCTGCGCTCAGCCACGCAGCGGCAAAACTACGCTGGAAACAGGGCACTGAAAAGGCGATTCCTCACCCTCGACGCCTCCGGGCGTTCCCGGTGAGCGGCTCGGGGAGCCGGACGAAAGGCCCCGGGGGGTTCAGGTGGCGCTGGCCCCCGCCTCGAATCGGGCCAGTTCCGGGACCCGACGGCGCAGGGCCTCGGCCAGGGACCGCCCGCAGCGCCGCTCGAGGAAAGCGACCCACTCGGCGACGAAGGCCGCGGCCTGGTCGGCCCGCAGCCCGGCGGCCACCAGGCGCTCTTCGATGGCCTCTTCTCCGCGGACGGAGGCGCCGAACAGCTCCCGGCCTCCCTCCTGGAGAAACCCCCAGGTCTCGGGAATCCAGGAAACCAGGCTGACCTCCACCGAGTGGGGAAGGCGCTCGTGAATGGCACCGACGAGGGTCATCAGCGCGGCACTGACCGTCGCCTCGTCGAGGTCGAAGCGTTCGGCCAGGTGCTTTCTGAGTTCCCTGGATCGACTGGATCCGACGTTGGACTCGACCATAACTCAAACTCCGCGAGATCTGCTGCTTCCTGCCGGGAATCTAGTGCCTCGCAGCCGTTCCCGCCTCCCCCCGCTCGAAGCGCCCCTCCCGGTCGGGGGAGGGCCCGCGTTTCACAGGAGGGCGGCGCGGACCCGAGCGAGGGGGGACGCCGGGCGGGGCGTGGCCAGGTCCAGGCCATGCCTCTGGGCCAGGCGAGCACTCCACTCGCCGGCCCGACTCCAGGCGTCGTTGCCGTAGTAGCGGCGCACGTGGTCGTCGATCACCGCCATCGCGGTGAAGACCTCCTCGGCGCTCAGGCCGGCGGAAGCGAGCGCCGTCCAGCTCTGCTCGGCCGCCGGGGCCGCGGGCGCCAGGGCCCGCCAGGCGGTCATGGGATAGGGGCTCAGAGCGCGAAGAGGGGCGGTTTCCAAGTTCCGGCCCAGGACGTCGAGCAGGCGAGTCAAGGCTTCTCGCACCACGGGTGTCGGACGTCCGACGAGCCGGGTCAGTTCATCGAGGAGGTTCTCCTGGGCGCTTTCTCTGTACATTCGGCTTCCTTCCCTTTCTCCTTGGCGGCGAAAGGGTATGCAAGAGCCGTGCAAACAGGTAAGGTCACCTGGTTCAATGACTTACAAAGACGACAGTGACCCTCGCCGGCCCCGGGAGTCCGGCAAGCGGACAGGCTGTCCGGCCACTTCGGACCTGCGGGCCGTCAGGCCCCGGCGAGGAGTTCCCGGGCCGTGAAGAGAGCCCCGAAAGGGATCTTGGCCTCCGCCAGGGCTGCGGCGCCGCCCTCTTCCCGGTCCACGACCGCCAGAGCGCCGAGGATCTCGAGTCCGGCCTCCCGCACGCACGCGGCGGCATCGAGGGTGCTGCCGCCGGTGGTGACCACGTCCTCAACCAGCACCACGCCACCGGCGGCGGGCAGCTGCCCCTCGATGCGGCGCCGGGCGCCGTGGGCCTTGGCCTGCTTGCGGACGATGAAGGCGCCGACTCCCCGGCCTTCGAGTTGGGAGGCGATCGCCACCGCGGTCGCCACCGGGTCGGCGCCCAGGGTCAGGCCCCCGACGGCCGCGGCCTTCCAGCCCCGGCCGCAGATCTCCATCCAGAGCAGTCGCCCGACCAGCAGCGCCCCCTCCGGATGCAGAGTCGTCCGCCGACAATCCAGGTAGTAGTCGGAAGTCCTGCCACTGGCCAGCACGAAGTGCCCCCGCTCGAGGGAGTGCTCGCGCAGAACTTCTGCCAGGCGCTGCCGCATTTTTTGCCGATTCATGACTGCCCTGCCCTTTGCAAAGGTGTTCGAGTGTGTATCATCGTTTCCGCCGTGGCGCGAGGCGCGAAACCCGCCGGACGGGATTTATGAGCCAATCGGCTCTATCTTGGCTTGTGTGTCCAGCGCGCTTGTGTGTCCAGCGCCACGAGGCGCGTGTGATGGTAGCCGCTCCAGCCGCAGCCCGCAGGTGGGCCGCGCGATTGCTGGGAGGATCAGCGTTCCATGAATATCCCCATCCGCCGTAGTCTGACTGTTCTGCTGGCCGGGCTGGTCGCCTTGGGTCCGCTCTTCACCCTGGCCGAGCCCAGCGACGCCACCCACCCCCTTGCGGGCCGGGTCTTCGCCTCCGACCTCCGTACGCCCATGCCGGACGTTCTCGTCCAGGCGATTCCCGAGGGCGCCAAGGAAGCCGTGGCCCGCGCCACCACCGATCGCCGGGGCCGTTTCCGTTTCCGGGCCTTGCCGGACGGAGACTACACCCTGGTCCTCTTCGACGATCACGGCTCCCCCCTGGCCGCCGCCCCGATCAGCGCCTCGACGGCGGCCGCCGGAGAGGTAGCCTTGGCGTTGCCGGCCCTGCGGCCGGGTGAAAGCGGCACGGCCCCCGCCGCGGCCGGTGCGACGGCGGTCTGGCTCGCCACGCCCCTCGGCGCGACCGTCACCCTGCTGGCCTCCGCGATCATCATCGCGGTCGCCGCCGACGACGTCACCGGCGACAATCCCACCCGCAGAGATCTGCCGCCGCCGAGCCAGTCCGAGCCCTGATCCCCCCCGACAGGATGCCGAAAAGACCCGCCGCGCCCCGCGGCGGGTCTTTTCGTGGGGGACCCGGGAGCCTCTCGCCGGGCGGCCCCCGTGTGGCCAAACCGCGGGGAGGGGCTAAACTACGCCGCTGGTGGCTGTTGAGGCTTGAGCCTGGAGGGATTGAATGGGATCTGCGGCCCGCAGGGGGATCGTGGCGGTGCTGGGCCTGCTGGCCCTCGCCGTCGGCTTGTGTGGGGCTCAGACCCCGACCCGCGACGCTCCCTTCCCGGAGCTGACCGAGGCCCGACGCTGGGGCCCCTTCATGGTGGATCCGGGCTGGACCATCGACAACATCGGCTATGACGGCAACATCTACCTCGTCCCCTCCGGCGTCCCCAAGGAAACCGACTGGTTCATCCGAACGGGTCCCGACGTGCGGGCCCAGATCCGTTTCGGCCGGCGCATGGCATTGACGGTACGGGAGCGCTTCATCCTCGACCTCTACGCCAACCATTCCACCCTCAACCAGACCAGCAACGACTTCGAGGGCCAGTTCGATCTGCTCCTGGGGCCGGTGTTGCTCACCACCCGCGGGCACTGGACGACCTCTTTCGGCCGGCCCAACAGCGAGATCGACGAGCGGACCCGGCTGGATCGAATCACCCTCGAGGAGAAGGCCCGCCTGTTCATCGGATCGCGCACCGACATCTCGGCCTCGGCCAGCGTGGAGCGCCTGCGCTTCGACGACCCCGATTTCCGCTTCCGCGTGGCCCCCCCGGGCTCCGCAAACACCATCGAACTCTCCATCGAGTCGGCGCTCAACCGCGATCGCAAGCGCTTCGACGTGGAGTGGGGTTGGCGCCCTCGGGGTCGCACCCGGATCTTCCTGGCCTACTCCCTGCGCCGGGACGACTTCATCTCCGACACCCTCGGCCGGGACGTGGAGGAAAAGCGCCGCACCATCGGCCTCGAATTCGCACCGAGCGCCTTTCTCTCGGGCAAGTTCGAGTTCGGCATGTCGCGCCTCGAAAACCAGGACCCGGCCTTCGGCTACAAACCCTACGACGGCACGGTGAGCGACACGCAGCTCGTCTATCGGCCCACGGGCACCACCCGTTTCCTCGCCGACTTCGAGCGCAACGTTCGCTTCTCCACGTTCGACAACAACCTCTACTTCCGGGAGACGCTCAAGGGCCTGCGGCTCGAGAGCTACCTGGGCGGCACCTGGGGCGTGCAACTCGGAGGCAGCGTGCGCAACCTGGACTATCCCGAGAAAAACACCCTGACGCCGCCGATCGGCGAATTCCGCCGCGACGAGATCACCGATGTCTTCGCCGGTCTGCTGGTCCGCCTGCCTGGAGGGGTCAACTTCAGCCTCCGCGTGGGACGCCGGCAGCGACGCTCCAACGTGATCTTCGCCGAAGACGACCAGACCTACTTCTCGACATCGTCGACTTACCGCTTCTGATCCATGAAACCCGAATTGGGGAGGTCTCTCACCATGCGTCACACCCGACTCGTTGCCCTGCTCGCCCTGTTCCTGTTCAGCGCCGCTCCGGCCCAGAACTCGGCGCCCGTCACCCCGGGCAGCAACTCGACCAAGTACGACTACGTGATCGGAGCCTACGACCTGGTGGAGATTCAAGTCTTCGAACTCCAGCAACTGACGCGCAAGGTGCGTGTCGCCGAGGATGGGACGATCTCCCTGCCCCTGCTGGGCAAGATCACCATCGGCGGACTGACGCCCCAGGAAGCCGAGCAGCACATCGGCGACCTCCTGCGCGAGGGTGACCTGGTCCGCGAGCCCCAGGTGACGGTCTTCGTCGAAAAGATGGTCTCCCGGCAGATCACCATCCAGGGCGCGGTCAAGGATCCCGGCCCCTACCCGATTCTCGGACAAAAGACCCTGCTGGACATGATCGGTGAGGCGGGAGGACTGGTGAACCAGGCCGGCAACAAGATCATCATCCTCCGCCCGTTCGCCACGGGAGGGGAGGACCGGATCGAAATCGACGCCGAGAGGCTGGTGTTCGAAGGCGACCCCCTGACCAATATTCTCCTCCATCCGGGGGACATCGTGATGGTGCCCTACCTTCAGCAGGTGCGGATCTACGTCAACGGCGCGGTCCGCACGCCGGGTGCCAAGGAGTTCCCCAGTGACGAGTCCATCACCCTGCTGCAGGCGATCACGGCCGCCGGCGGCACCACCGACCGGGCCAACGAGCGGCGGGTGACGGTGATTCGCAGGCTGGAGGATGGCACGAAGCGGATGTTCAAGCTAAATCTTAAGAAGATCAAGAAAGGCCGGGCCGACGACATGGTCCTGGAGAAAAACGATATCGTCTACGTTCCGGAGTCGATCTTCTAGCCCGGAATCGTCCGCACGATATCGGACAGCACGTGGAGAGGGAAAACCATGAACGATGACAAGAAGCAGCAGGAGTTCCATCTCCGCGACTACTGGCAGGTCCTGGTCCGCCGTCGCTGGATCGTCGTCACCTGCGTGGTGGTGACCACCGTCGCCGCGGCGGTCTCGAGCTATCTCGCCACGCCCATCTACCGGGCCACGGCGAGAATCTCCATCGAGCGACAGGGCGTGCGCATCGTGCGACAAACCCTCACCTCGGCGGAGCCGAGCTGGATCGACTACCAGAACTTCTACAACACCCAGTACCAGTACATCTCCTCCAACGCCGTCCTTCAGATCGCGGCGGAGAAGCTCGACCTGGAAAACCGCGACGTGATGGCGCGTGACCGGGAAGAAAACCCCCTGATCGCCAAGCTCAGCGAGATCAAAAAGCGCGCCCTGGCGGTGATCTCCACCCCTGCGCCGCAAATCGAACCCGTCGACGACGAGCACATGCGGCCGTTCATCGAGTTCCTGCGCGGGGGGCTCGAGGTGGAGCCCGTGCGGGACAGCCACCTGGTCGATATTTCCTTCGTTTCCCCCGACCCGCGGTTCGCCGCCGAAGCGGCCAACGCGATCTGTGACGCCTACAAGGACTTCACCCTCAACGAGAAACTCGAAATCGCCCAGGCTTCCCAGGAGTTCTTCGCCGGCAGGATCAAGAAGCTCAAGGACGATGTCCATGAACTCGAGAAGAACCTCGAGGACTTCGCGCGGCAGAAGGGCATCGTGGCCCAGGCCGGCGGAAAAGACATCTCGATGGAGGAACTGGTCGACCTGCGCCAGAAATACACCGAGGCCAAGGCGCTGGTGAAAGAGAAGGAAGCCTCCCTCGAGCGGGTCCTCAAGACTCCAGCGGCCTCCCTCACCGAGGTGCGGCGCAACGCCACGATCCAGAACCTGCAAAACGAGATCAACCGCCTCGAGGGCGACTACCAGGAGGCCCTGGCCACCAAGGGCTCCGCGCTGCCCGAGGTGCGGCAGATCAAAGCCCAGCTCGACGTGGCCCTGAAATCTCTCGAGGAGCAGACCCTGGCCATCGCCGCCCGGGTGCGGGATGCGGCGCGGGCGGACCTTCGCGCCGCCAAGAGCCACGAGCAGGGCCTGGCCAACCTGTTCAACACGGCCAAGGAGCGCGTGCAGGATCTCCAGCAGGCGATCGCCGAATACGAGACGCTGCGGGCCCAGACCGAGCACAAGCGGCAAGCGCTCAACGACCTGCTGACCCGGCTCAACGACATGGACATCTCCGCCAGCCTCGGCGATACGGCGCACAACGTGCGGGTGATCGACCGGGCCTTCATGCCCCGCTCGATCTACAAGCCCAAAAAGCGACTGAACGTGGCCCTGGGCTTCCTCTTTGGCCTGTTCCTCGGCGTGGGCGCGGCGATTCTGCTCGAATACATCGACAACACCCTCAAGACCCCCGATGACGTGCGCAACGTGCTGGGCGTGTCGGTGCTCGGCCTGGTGCCGGCCTACGGCTCGCGGGGCAAGACCCGTTCCCGGCAGGCCCAGGGCGAGGAGGGTGCCGACGGAGCCCCCACGGACCCGGCCCTGGTCACCGCCCGGGCGCCGATGAGCCCCATCGCCGAATCCTACCGGGAGCTGCGCACGGCGCTGCTGCTGGCCGTCGCCGGCCATCCCCCGCGGGACATCGGCGTGACCTCCTGTCAACCCAGCGAGGGCAAGACCACCACGGCGATCAACCTCGCCACCGCCCTGGCCCAGCTCGGCAAGCGCGTCCTGCTGGTCGACGCGGACCTGCGCCGCCCACGCTGCCACCAGGTGCTCGACGTGACCGCCTCCCGCGGCGTGAGCCACTACCTGACCGGACACGACGACATCGAAAGCCTGGTCCAGACCACCGGCATCGAGCGGGTCAGCCTGCTCCCCGCCGGCCCGATCCCCCCCAACCCGGCGGAGTTGCTCGACTCCACACGCTTCGCCCAGCTCGTCGAGGCTCTGCGCGGGCGGGACGCCTACGACCACGTGATCTTCGACACCCCCCCGGTGCTCTCGGTGGTCGATCCCCTGCTGGTCGGACGCAAGCTGGAAGGGATGGTGCTGGTGATCCGCTCGGCCTTCACTTCCCGCGAGGCCGGCCGGCTGGGCAAGGAAAAGCTGGACACGGGACGGGTCAACCTGCTGGGCATCGTGCTCAACGCCGTCGAAACCGACCACGTGCCCTACCAGTATCGCTATTACCGCTACGGTTACTCCGAAGACTCCCGCCGGGGCAGGAAGAAGCCCGCCACCGCGGGGAAGTCGTGAGCCGCCCCACGCCGACCCACGGCTGAGAAGGCATGGCCTCGACCCCGACGGAAAAGAGCCTGGCCTGGCTGCTGGCGGGAGCCGTCCTGGCGACGGCCTTCCTCTTCGGCGGCACCCGGCTTCCCCTGGGGGCCGACCGCTACTCCCTCTACCACCTGGTTGCCGGCCTTTTCCTGGCCCTGGGAGGGCTCCTGCTGATCGTCGCCGAGCCCCGGCGCCGGCCCGGCCCGGGCTGGACGATGGCCGGCGCCGCCCTTCCCGCCTGGCTGCTGGTGCAGAGCCTGCCCCTGCCCGGCTCCCTGGTGCGCTGGCTTTCCCCCGCCACCGCCGCCTGGACGGAACGTTTCTGGCCCGGTGCCCTGGTGGGCTGCGCACCCCCGGCCCTCCTGGACGACGCCCCCGGGCAGTGGCTTACCTTCGCCCTCGACCCCGTCGCAGCGCGACAGTTCTTCTTCCACGTCGCCGCGGCCACCGTCGTCTTTCTCGCCACCCGCACTTTTTTCGCCGGATCGCCCGGCCAGCGAAGCCTGCTGCTGGTGGTCGTGGCGATCTTCACGGCGGGGGAAGCGGCCTACGGTATCAACCAGTGGCTGGGCCTGAGTGACCGCATCCTCTGGGCGACCAAGACGGCCTACCTGGACTGCGCGACGGGAACACTGGTCAACCGCAACCACTTCGCCCAGATGCTCTACCTGGGCCTGGGCTGCTCGCTGACCCTCCTCGCCGGCCGCCGGGACGAGGACCGGGGCCGCCTGTGGGCCGAGCGGGAAACCGCGATTCGCGTGGCCCTGATGCTGGTGGTGGCCCTGCAACTGGCCGGCATTCTGGCCAGCAAGTCCCGGGGCGGGCTGGGCGGTGCCCTGCTGGTGCTGCTTCCGAGCCTGCCCCTGCTGCTCCGAGGCCGGGCGGCGACACGCACCGCGATGGCGGCCATGCTGGCGATGGTGGCCGTGCCCACGTTGCTGCTGGTGGGCCCCGCGCTGATGGAGCGAGTCGGCGACCTGCCGATGGAGTGGACCTCGGCCCAGGGGCGGGGCGCCGTGGCCCGGACCAGCCTCTCCCTGCTGCGGGAATTCCCCCTGTTCGGCACCGGGGGAGGCAGCTTCGAATGGGTCTTCGCCACCCGCCGCCCCCCCGAGATCCTCGGCCGCTACAACTACGCCCACAACGACTACCTCCAGCTCCTGATCGAAGCCGGCCTGCTGGGCCTGGCGCTGGCCCTGGCACCGGTGCTCATGGGCCTGCGCGGACTGCTGCGAGGCTTCAGGGCCGGCCGCGGGCTGAAACGGATTCCCCTGCTGCTGGCTCTGCTGGCGGCCCTGCTCCACGAGCTGGTGGACTTCGGCTTCCAGATTCCGTCCAACGCGGTCCTCTTCGCGCTGCTGGCGGGGGCCACCCTCCCGGCGGACCCCGCGTCGACCGCGAAGGGCCCCGCCTCCGGCGGCCGGCGCTGGCCCGCACTGGTCGTGGCGGCGGCGGCGGTGGTGGCGGCGGTGCCGGCCATGCTGCACAGCATCGTTCTCTGGCCGGGCCTGGAAACCCGGCTTCCCTGGCCCCGGCACCCGGACGCCTATCACCAGGCGGCCAACGGGGCATGGAACGCCTGGCAGGCCGATCGGGAGCGGCCGGAAGCCCTCTGCCGCGCCCTCGAGTTGGAGTCCCGGGCCCAGGGATTGCGCCTCCTGTCGGCCTACCTGCCGGCCTCCCAGGCCCGGATGACCGTGGCCGGAATCACCCACGGCCTGCAGGGCACGGTGATCGCTCCCGAAGCCCGGGACCAGGTCGCCGCCCTCTGCGCCCGGGCCCGGCGACTCAATCCCTGGAACTCCGACATCCGCCAGCGGCTGATGCGCATCGCCCTGGCTACCGGGGACGTGGACCTGGCCATCGAAGACGCCCTGGCCGCCGCCCGCCGGTCACCGGCCCGCGCCCGCAGCGTGATCGCCACCCTGCTGCGAGCCGGCCTGCCCGCGCTGGGCCTGGCCCAAGCGCTTGAGGCCGAGCCCCTGCTCCAGCAGGCCCTGATCGACCATCTGCTCAATCGGCGCGACCTGGAGACGGCCCGGAAAGTCGTTCCCGTCGACATCCAGGCCGACGAGCAGAGCTGCTCGATCGGCAACCGTGTGCGCAACGTGCTCTGGCTGGCCCACGAAGTCTCCCCCCTGCCCTTTCTCGATGGCTGCCTGTCCCTCGCCCGGGCCCGGGGCGAGGCGTACCAGATCGAGCGGGTCCAGCTCTGGAGAGCCCACGCCTACATTCAGGAACGCAGGTGGGAGGAGGCCGCCGGCGTCCTCGCCGAGTTGCCCTCCTCGGCCCAGAAGAACCAGCTCCGGCTGAACCTGGCGTTCGCCACCCGCAACTGGAAGCGGGTGATCCGGACCGCCCGCACCGTGCTCGACCAGCGCCCGCCGATCCAGGATCCCCGTCGGGAAGCCCGCATTCGGGCTCAGCTGGCCGAAGCCTACTTTCGCGAGGGGCGCTTCGAGCAGGCTCTCAGGCAGGTCAAGCGGGCCGTCCGGCTCGACCCTTCCCACCCGGTCTACGCCAGGTGGCTCCAGCAGCTCCAGCAGGGCAACGATCCCTTCCCCAGGCGGCCATGAGCCCGGTCCCGGGCCCCGCCGTTTTGGGAGCGGCCTTCCTTCGGGTGTAGGATGACGGCCCTCGGCAGCTCTGGCGGTTTGCCGAACAGCCAACGGATGCGCGAAAGCGATTGCGGGAGTCCAGCGATGAAATCCCTCCGCCCCTTCCGATCTCCGGCCGCCGCGGTACTCGCCATCGGCCTGCTCCTCCTGCCCGCCATCGGCCCCACCGCCGCGGAAGAAGGAGCCGCCGGCGACCGACCCGGGACGACCGCCCCGGCGGGCAAGGCGCGGTTGAGCGGAGTCCTTCTCGACGAGCAGGGCCAGCCTGTCGGCGGAGCGCGGGTCCGGCTTTCTCCGATGCTGGGCGAGACCCTCCTCGAAACCACCACCGATGCCAGCGGCACGTTCCGTTTCGAGAATCTCGGCCACGGCTATTACCGGGTGGCCTTCGAAGTCGGTGGCCGCGGCTACCCCTCCAACCGCATCCTGCTGATCCCCCCCGAGGAAAAGATCGAGGTCACCTTCGACCTCGGCGGCTTCCTCCCCGAGGATCGGAGCCTGGGACTGGGGCCCGACCGGCCGGCCCCGCTGCTCGACAAGACCTCCGCGGGGGTCGCGCACCTCAGGGAGAAAATCGGCCCCAGCGGCTGGGCGTGGTTTCGAACAGGTCGCGGGGTGGCCGTTTTGATCGGCGGCGGTACGCTCTTCGTCGCCGGGCTGATCGCCCTGTCCGATTCGAGCGAGAATGTCGTCAGCCCCTCAAGTTTCTGAAAAACAAGCCTTTACGCCATGAAATGCCGGCCGACTGAAAGGAAAGACCGATATAAATCAAAACAGTGCGGGCGGCATCGATTTTCCCCACTTGATCCCGTGGTTTTTATGCATTAGTTTTAGGCTTCGACGTGAGAGGTGCGTCACGGGGGCTTCCCGTGTTGGCTGCGGTGGTGAGAGGACCAGGCGGCCATGAGGAGATGGGATGCATAGGCAGCTGAAGTGGGATATGGTGCGGCGCATCGTAGCAGGGGTGGTGATGGTTGGCTTGGCCTTGGGTCCCCAGGTCACGGTCTCCATGGCCGCGGGCCCTGCGGGTAACGTAGTCATCCGGGGAGTGGTCTTCTCCGGCGAGACCCAGGAACCGGTATTGGGCGCTCGCGTCTACGCGGTTCACCTGGACACCAAGCAGGTCTTTTCCTCGGCCCCATCCACAGCCACGGGAGAGTACCAGCTCACCGGACTGCCCTACGGCTACTACGATCTGGCCGTGGAAACGCCCGATGGGCTCTACCTGGCCAACCGGGTGATCAACGCTCCCGCCGGTGAGAAAGTCGAAATGTCAATGCTTCTCGGCTCGCCGCAGCCGGAAGACACCGAGTGGTGGTCCGCCGAGCCCGATCGCAGGATTCCCGGACTCGACCGGGTTCCCGACGGCGTCTCCCGAATCATCGAGGGGATTCCGCGCAAGTCGGCCCTGGCCGCCATCGCCTCCGGCAAGGCGGCGGCCGGTGGCGCCGCGGCGGCCGGAACGGGTGTTTCCACGGCGGCCGTGGCGGCTGGAACGGCCAGTTGGCTGATCCCCGTGCTCGCCGCCGGCGGTCTGGCTGCCCTCGCCGTGGTGGCTGACGACGACGACGACTCGGCCAAGGATCAGGGCGGCAGCCCCTTCGAATAACAGCCCCCTCCAACCTCAGGCCCCGGAAGAGGGCTTCGCCCGGCGCACACGACCGCGCCGGGCGATTGTTTTTCGGAACCGCTCAGCGGGGTTGCCCCACCCCGGCGGCGCGCAGGGAAGCCTCGTCGGGACCGCGCCCCGAACAGTCATCGGCCAGCTTGCCGTCCACGACGACCGCGGGAACGCTGCGGACCCCGAGCCGGGCCGCCCGCGCAGCGACCAAGGGGTCGCGCATGTTCAGCACGTCGACCTCGCAGGAAGGGCAAGCCAGGCGCCGAACCCGGTCCACAGCCTGATCGCAGGCCTGGCACCCGGCGCTGAAAATCTCGATTCTCCGTTTTTCGCTCAAGGTTCGACGCCTTTCGATGGGGGATCTGAAACCGTGGACACGCAGTGGGGACAGTTGCCGGCAGCGACCGCCTTCTTGGGCCAGGAATTCCAGGCAGATGCCGCGACCAGGCCGCCAAGACCGGCGTAGGCCGCCAGCGGAACGGGAATGGCGAATTTGAACACCAATGTCCAGCCCACGGCAGCCGCGCCGGCGATCAGGGGGCCGAAGCCCCGGCGGCTGGAAGCCCGGTAGGCGAGGGCTGCCAGAGCCAGGCCGAAGAAGGTCACCATCAACGGCAGCAGGTATCTCGACTCGAGCAGGAAGCCCATGCCGAAAGCACTGAGCAGCCCGGCGTAGGCCGGCCAGCAGGCGGGGCAGATGCCCACGGGCAGCAGGGCGGGCAACGAGGCCAGGGCCGCCACGGGAATTCCCCACCCGTTCCGCCAGCCATCGGCTCGCGGGACTCCTTCCCTCTCCGCCAGCAGAGTCGCCACGATCCGTTCTACGGGCGGCACGCCGCCCAGGTCGGAACTCCCGAAATAGATCCGGCAGCCATCGACCGGCGCCTGCGCCGCAACGCCGTCCACGTCCCGGCCATCAACGAGCACTGTCGGCGAACCGTAGCCCCGGACGAGCAGGGGCCTTGGGATCCTTCCTGTCCCACTCCACCCAGCGAGGCGACCGACCGACCCGATCGAGGGCCTGGCGCAAGGCGGCCCGAGCGGCGTCCGCATGGGGACAGTCCACGTCGTAGATAAGTTCCACCTTCACGACCGTTCAGGCTCCATGGCATCCAGGATCGGGCACTCGCTGGCCGGCCCCTCCTGGTCGGCGCACGCGGCGATCAAGCCACCGAGGGCTGAGCGCATCGCCTCGAGGGTACGGATCTTCTCGTCGATGACCTGCAACTTGGCTTCGGCTCGCCGGCGGACGTCAGCGCAACAGGCACCTGGCGCCGCCCGCAGGGCGAGCAACTCGCCGATCTCCTGGAGGGTGAATCCGAGTCCCTGGGCCCGTTTGATCAGGCGCACCCGGTCCACCGCGCCGGGCGGGTAGGCCCGGTAGCCTGCCTCGGTGCGGGGCGGAGCGGGAAGCAGGCCTCGCCGCTCGTAGTAGCGCAGGGTCTGGAGATGCACGCCCGCGCGGCGGGCCACCTCGCCCACGCGCAGCCAGGTTGGACGGGTCGGTTCCATCGCTCGCCTCCTCTGGCATGAGGATACGGCCTGTACCCAGGTACAGGGTCAAGGGCGAATCGACGGCAACCGGTTATTCCTTCTTCCGGGGAACCTGCGGGACGGCACCGAAGGCATGCTGGATCACGGCGCCGAGATCTTCGACGAAATCGAAGCGGATCTGCTCTCGCAGCTCGGGCTGGATATCCTCCAGGTCCTTCTCGTTGTGGCTCGGTAGCAGGATGCGCGTGACACCGGCCCGGCGGGCGGCGAGGACCTTCTCCTTGATGCCGCCCACCGGGAGCACCTTGCCGCGCAGGGTGATCTCTCCCGTCATCGCCAGCAGTGGCTCGACGCTCTGCCCGGTGAGCAGGGAGATCAGCGCCACAGCGATGGTCACGCCCGCCGAGGGTCCGTCCTTGGGAATCGCTCCCGCCGGCACGTGAACGTGGATCTCGCTCTTCTCGAAGGTCTCCGCCTCGATGCCGAATTCGTCGGCGTGGGTGCGGATCCAGGCCATGGCGGCCTGGGCCGACTCCCGCATCACCTCGCCCAGGCGTCCGGTGATCGTCAGCTTGCCCTTGCCCGGCATGCGCGTGGCTTCGATGAAGAGAATGTCACCCCCGGCCTGGGTCCAGGCCAGCCCGATGGCCACTCCGGGCACGTCGGCTCGCTCGACCAGTTCCCGGTAATAGCGGGGCGGACCGAGATAGGTGGGGACGTCGTCGGCATCCACCTTCACCGGTACCGGGTGCTTCTCGTCTTCCACCAGGGCCCGGGCGACCTTGCGGCAGAGGCTGGCCAGTTCCCGCTCCAGGTTGCGCAGACCGGCTTCCCGGGTGTAGTCGGCGATGATCCGTGCGATGGCGGCGTCGGTGAATGCGATCTCCTCGAGACTCAACCCGTTGGCCTCCACCTGGCGCGGGATCAGGTGCCTCCGGGCGATCTCGAGTTTCTCCTCCTCGGTGTAGCCGGGCAGGGAGAGCACCTCCATCCGGTCCCGCAAGGCCGGGGGAATGGTGTCGAGCACGTTGGCCGTGCAGATGAAGAAGACCTGACTGAGATCGAAGGCCACCTCCAGGTAGTGATCCGAGAACTGGTTGTTCTGCTCGGGGTCGAGCACCTCGAGCAGGGCGCTCGAGGGATCACCGCGGAAGTCGGCCCCCAGCTTGTCGATCTCGTCGAGAACGAAGACCGGGTTGTGGGTCCCGGCCCGCTTGAGCCCCTGGATGATGCGTCCGGGCAGAGCGCCCACGTAAGTCCGACGGTGGCCGCGAATCTCGGCTTCGTCCCGCACACCGCCCAGCGAAGCGCGCACGAACGTACGCCCCATCGATTCGGCGATCGAGCGGCCGAGGGATGTCTTGCCCGTGCCGGGAGGGCCGACGAAGCAGAGGATCGGCCCCTTGAGATCCGGTTTGCGCTTGCGCACCGCCAGGTATTCGAGGATGCGGTCCTTGACCTTCTCCAGGTCGTAGTGATCGCCGTCGAGAATCTCCCGGGTGCGGGCCAGGTCGATCTTGTCCTCGGTCGCATGGGACCAGGGCAGACTGGCCAACCAGTCCAGGTAGGTCCGCGCCACGGTGTACTCGGCGGATGCGGGGGACATACCGGCCAGTCGGTCGAGTTCTTTCTCGGCGATTTCCCGGGCTTCTTCGGGAAGCCCGGCCTCTTCGATCCGCTTGCGGAATTCCTCCACTTCGCGGGTTCGATCGTCACCCTCACCCAGCTCCCGCTGGATCGCCTTCATCTGCTCGCGCAGGTAGAACTGCCGCTGGGTCTTGCCCACTTCGTCCATCACCCGGCTCTGAATCTGGCTGCCCAATTCAGTGACCTGGGTCTCACGCACCACCCGGTGGGTGATCCGCTCCAGGCGATCACGCAGGGAGAGCACGGGCAGAAGTTCCATCTTGTCCGCCACCGGTACGGGCAGCACGGAAGCCACCAGGTCCGCCAGGCGGTCCGGATCGTCCTCGGGCAGGGTCAGCTCGGAGATGTCACCGGAGAGGTTGGGATGAATCTCGACCAACTTGCGGAATTGCAGCGCCAGATTGCGCGCCAGGGCTTCGACTTCCAGGCCGCGGTCACGGATGGCGGGCAGGTGGACGACCTCCGCGGCGAGGAAGGGCTCCTGTTCGATGAAGCGCTCGACACGCACCCGCCCGAGCCCCTGGATGATCAGGTTGATATTGCCGCCGCCGACTCGAATCGCCTTGAGAATGCGGGCCTTGGTGCCGATCGAGTAGAGGTCCTCCGGCTCGGGATCGTCGACCGCGGCTTCCTTCTGACTGACCACGGCGATCGCCACGTCCTTCTCGAGGGCGTTTTCGATCAGGGCCAGGGTCTTGCGCCGCCCGACGGAGATCGGCATCACGGCATAGGGAAACAGCACGCTGTTCCGCAGCGGCAGGATGCCGATGATCTCCCGGCGAACCTCGGAGGAGGGCTGCTGAGGATCGCCCGCTCCGGAGTCCTGCTCGTCTTCGAAGACGCCGTCGATCCTGGATTCGCCCATGGATCCATTCTCCCCTTGTCGGTGGTTGATGGCTCGCTGCGGAGTCTGCCACGGCCCTCGGCCGGTCGCCAGATCCCCGGCACCCCCTGCCGGGCCCCTCGACTAGAAAAGGTTGTGGTCCCGCTCGACGATGTTTTCGGGCACCGGCCGGTAGTCGAAGGGCTCGAGAGAGAAGCTGCCACGCCCCTGGGTCAGGCTCCGGACGTGGGTCGAGTAGCCGAACATTTCGGCCAGGGGCACGAAACCCCGAACAACGGTCAGGGTGCCCTGAATGGCCGTCTCGCGGATCTCCGCCCGTCGCGAACCGAGGTCCTTGACCACGGCTCCCAGGAAATCCTCCGGCACCCGGACCTCGAGCCGCATGATGGGCTCGAGCACCACCATCCGCGAAGACTGGAAGGCATGGCGCAGGGCCATGGAAACCGCGGCGCCGGCCGGGACGCCGGGGTCGGCGGCCTCGCCCACTTCGAGGCGGGTCAGGCGCACCCGCACGTCCACCACCGGGTAGCCGAAGGCGCCGCCGGCCCCGCAACCGCTGAGCAAGGTCTGCTCGAGTTCGTGGACCTGGCTCGGGCTCATGCCCAACGTCGCCGAGCCGAGATCCACCTCCACGGGAACCAGGGTGCGATCACCGGGAGGGCGCTGACGAGGTTCGACCTGCAACTCCGCCCTCGCGTAGACCTGGGTCTCCCCGATGCGGTTGTCGAACACCCCCTCGCCGCAGACCGGCTCGGCCACCGTCTCCCGGAACGACACACGCGGCCGGCCGAAGCGAGCGGCCACGCGAAAATCGCGTTCCATGCGATTGCGAATCACCTCGAGGTGCAGTTCGCCCATGCCCGAGAGGATCAGTTGGCCCGTCTCCTCGTCCACGTGGGAACGGAAGGTCGGATCCTCCCGCTTCAGACGTTCGACCAGTTCGATCAGGCGGTCCCGATCGGCCGAGGTGCGGGCCTCCACGGCCACCGAGACGACGGTTTCGGGGAAGTGAATTTCCTCGTAACTGATCGGCGCCTCGGGATCGCAGAGAGTGTCGCCGGTGACCACGTCTTTGAGACCCACCGCGGCGACGATGTCACCGCAGGCCACCTGCTCGACGGCCTCCTGCTTGTCGGCATGGAGCCGCAGCAGTCGCCGCAGGCGCAGCCGCGCACCGCTGCGGGGGTTGTAGGCCCGTTGTTCGGTACTCAGCGAACCGGAGTAGACGCGCAGCCAGAACAGGTCCTTGTTCGGGTCGGCGACGACCTTGAAGACCAGTGCCGAAAACGGCTCGTCCAGCGATGGAGCCCTTTCGGCGGGTTCCCCGGTGGCAGGATCCACGCCCCGGGCGGGAGGGCGCTGGCAGGGCGAGGGCAAGTAGTCACAGACCGCGTCGAGGATGGGCCGGATGCCCAGGTCCTTGAGCGAGGCCCCACAGAGCACCGGCACGAAATCCCCGGCCAGGGTCGCCTGCCGAATCGCCGCCTTGAGTTCGGCGTTGGTGATTTCCTCCTCGCCGAGGTACTTGTCGGCCAGGGAATCGACCACCTCCGCCACCGCTTCAACCAGGCTCTCCCGGGCGGCCCGGGCCGGCTCCACCATCGACTCGGGAATCGCCCTCGATTCCAGTTCGCGGCCGCGGGTCTTGGCGTCGAAGACCAGCCAGCTCATCTCCAGCAGGTCGACGACACCGTCGAGGTCGCCCTCGACACCCCGGGGCAGATTGACGAAGCGCGCATGGGCTCCGAGCACCTGCTGAATCTGCTCCAGCACCCGTTCATGGTCCGCACCGACCCGGTCCATCTTGTTGACGAAGGCGATTCGGGGCACGCCGTAGGTGTCGGCCTGGCGCCAGACCGTCTCGCTCTGGGGCTCGACCCCCTCGACGCCCGAGAAAATCACCACCGCGCCGTCGAGCACCCGCAGACTGCGCTCCACCTCCGCGGTGAAATCCACGTGACCGGGCGTGTCGATCAGGTTGATCTGATGATCGTTCCACAGGAAGGAAGTCGCGGCGGAAGAAATGGTGATGCCCCGCTCCCGCTCGTCCGCGCGGAAGTCCATCGTGGCTTCCCCGTGGTGCACCTCGCCGATCTTGTGGGTCAGTCCGGCATAGTAGAGAAAACGCTCGGTCGTCGTCGTCTTCCCCGCGTCGATATGCGCGATGATCCCGATATTGCGGACCTTTTCCAGCGGTTTGAGCAGCATCAGGGTTTCCCGGAGCGCCCGCGGGCGCGGATGACGGCAACAGCGGAGCCGACGTTAGCAGGCCCTCCCAGCGCCGTCAAAACGCCGGACCGGGCAGTCTCAGCGCCCAAAAGACATCCCCCGCGACGGGTGCCGCGGGGGATGACCGACTCGGAAAGGAGGGCAAGTGCCGGGGCCGGTCCGCCGGGTCGTTCCCCACCCGTTGTTCGAAGACCCGCTGCGGTTTCCCGAACCCTGGCTTCGGCGTGAGCCCTCCGGGATCCACCCTGTCGAGGATGGTCCTTGGCTCCGATTTCGGGCTGAAGCTTATCTGTTATTAATGGACTTGTCAACGAAAAGGTTCAAGTTTTCTCCGCTTCGCGGCCTCCCCCTCCAAAACCCCGGCCCTGTCGGCCAGGCCAGCCTGCCGCGCTGGCAGCCCGGGCAGACCTTAACGCCTCGTGAATGCCATGAGTCCCGCGTTTTCAGTACATTAAGGCAATCCCGGGCGCGCCGGACAGCGCCCCGGGAAGCTGCGGGCGGTTTTCCACAGCTGTGGATCCGGCGGTGGAAATCCATCGGACTCTAGGAGATAGACCGGCACCGGCATCCACCGCGCCAGGCCTCACGGCGTGGTGCGGGACGGCTCGCCCTTTCGGGCGGGAGCGTCGACCTCGACCAGGCAGGGCCCACGCCCCACGGCCGGGTCCAGCAACACGGCCGGAGCGTCGCCGACCACCCCCCGCTCCCACCAGGCCAGCACCACCACCCCACAGGGCTGGTCGGGGTCGATGACGGCCCGGCCCTCGACCTTTCCCCGCTCGTTGTACACGACCACCTGGTCCCCCTCCTCGATACCTCGCAGGCGGGCGTCTTCCGTCGCCAGCAGGACGCGGCGCGTACCGGGGGCGACGCCGGAGCCGTCCTCGGGATCGGTGCAGAGCACCAGATGCAGCGGCAGGGCCCGGTGGAGCCGGGGCGTGGCGAGAGGCCCTTCCCCCGTCTCGCGGTAGATCGGCGCAGCCGTGGGCACCGCCACCGGAGCCGCGGGATCGACGATGGTCGTCATTTGCTCGGCGAGTTGCTCGAGAGAAGCGGACAGCCACTGTCCGGGCCACTGCAGGCGCCGGGCGACAGCGGCCCAGATCCGCTGCCGCGAGTAGCTCTCCCCGGCGGGCGGCAACGCGGCCTGCCCCCAGCGGTGGACTCGCCCCCAGTGCCGGGCTTCCAGGTCGCCGTGCTCGAGGAAACTCACCACGGGAAGCACCAGGTCGGCGTGCTGGCAGACCGGGCTGCGATGAGCGGCAAGCACCACCACGAAGCGCGCGCGGCGCAGGTAACCCTCGAGCAGCGGTCCCCCGCCCCAGCTTTCCAGGGGATCCCCCCCCTCGACGATCACCACGTCGGTCGCGGGATCGGTGGAAGCCAGGAAGTCCTTGAGTCGGCCGGAAGAGACCTCCTCCACCGATCCCCGGGGATCGGGCGCCGGCACATCCCGCGCCGGAGGACGCAAGCGCCGGGGTGACAGCAGCCGCAGACCGGCCGTCTCGGCGAGCACCACCAGAGCTTCGAGAGCATGGCGGGGATCGCCCGAACCCAACAGGCCGGCCCCCACCAGCAGGGTCGCCCGGCCCCCGGCGAGAGTCGCCACCGCCGCGTCGAGGACGCTCCTGTCCATCCGGCAGATTTCGGCCGCCCGGGCCGTCGACCACCCGGCCAGCCGCGCATCGTTCCGCCCGGCCCGCTCGGCCAGGCCCGCCGCCAGCCCCAGGGCCAGGGCGCCATCCGTCCCGGGACGGAGCGCCAGGTGACTTCCGGCCCGCCGCGCCGAGGACGAACGCCGGGGATCGACGACCAGCACCAGCGAGCCCTCTCCCCGCATCAGGGGCCGGCGGAAGATCGCCGGTGACCGCAGGGGATCGATCCCCCAGGCGACGACTCGGCCGTCGAGGCCGGCGGCTGCGTCCAGGCGCATCGGCCGGGGCACCAGATCCCCGGCCAGGAGCGCCAGGGCCTGGGTGTCGGTTTCGTGATGCAGGTGCACCACGTCACCGGCCAGCGCACCGACGCGAAAGGCATAGGCCGCCGACAGGCGGGGACGGTCGGCGGCATGAATCCACACCAGGCGCCGCTCACCCCGGCCCACCTGGGCAAAGGCGCGGGCCAGGCGATCGAGGGATTCGCTCCAGGGAATCGGGACCAGGTCGTGGGAGGCGTCCCTCAGGCGACGGGCGGCCCGGGGCCGGAGCGGGGTCGAAAGCCTCCTCTCTTCCAGCGCCCGCGCGCTGTCCAGGCAGCGCGGACAGGGCGCGGCCCCTTCCTCGGCTTCGAGGCCGATCAGCCGGTCGGCTTCCACCACCGCCCGGAGCCGGCATTCGCGCGGGCAGTGGGACGAGGCGGACACTTCGACGGAACGAAGGGCCGCGGCCGTCGGCGGGCGCATCACGACGACGCCACCGGGAAAAAGACATGGAAACGAGTTCCGCCCCGGGAAGACGTATCCACCCGCACCCGGCCCCCGTATTCCCGCACCAGGCCCCAAGTCACGAAGAGCCCGAGCCCCGTGCCCGGGCTTCTTTCGGCGGAGCGGAAAGGATCGAAGATGTGAGGCAGGACCTTGTCGGGAATCCCGGGGCCGGCGTCGGCCACGACGATTTCCACCTCCCCGCGAGCAGCCAGCAGGCGCGTCGTGACGCCCAGCCGGCCTCTTCGCCCGAGCACATCGAGGGCATTGAGCACCAGGTTCAGAACGATCTGGTAGAGATGGCGCGCCGGCACCCGCACGGTGGGACCACTCTCGGCCAGGATGACGGTGGAGCGCAGCTCCCGCTGTCGGAACCGCGCCCGGCACAGGCCGAGCACCTCCTCGACGATGCGGTTGACCGCCACCGGACCCGTGCCATGGTCCCGACCACGGTGCAGGTCGAGAAGATCGGCGACGATCTCCCGGATGCGCCCGATCCCCTCTTTCAGCCGGCGCCAGGAATCCTGCTGGTCGAAGTCGTCTCCGAGGGAGGACTCGACCAGGGAGAGGTGCATCAGTACCGCCTGCAGGGGGTTGTTGATCTCGTGGGCGACTCCCGCCGCCAGCCGGCCCGTGGCCGCCAGGCGATCGGTCAGTCGCAGCTGCCGGACGAGCATCTCCCTCGAAGCCAGGTCCCGGGCGGAGACGAAAACCCGACCGGGCTCGAGAGGCGAGACCAGCAGTTGGACCGCCATCGGCAGGGGACGGCCCGAGCGGCGCCGAATTTCCACTTCGAGAGTCTCCGCCCCTCCCGAGTCCCTCAGCCGCCCCAGGCTCTGCCGCACCGGGGCCAGGCTGCGCCGGGTGAGGAAACGCAGCGCCGGCCGGGCGAGGACCTCCTCCCGCCCGTAACCCGTCAGCCGCTCGAGGGCGCCTCCGACGACGAGGATCCGGCCCGCATCGTCCAGCACCAACTGGAGATCCGGGCCTCCCGCCAGGTGGCCGGTGAGGGTCCGTGAGCGCCGGCGGCGCAGTTCCGCGCCGAGAGGCCCCCCCGCGTTCCCATCGAAATCGAACTCGAGAACGATCCGCGAGGGCTCCCCCGCCGCGCCTTCGTGGCGCACGGCCCGCAGCAGACTCGAAGTTCGGCCGGCCCCGCGTGCGGCGCCCAGCTCCCGCTCGAAGCCGCCGCCGGCGCGGGAAATCTCCCGCAGGCGATCGAGAATCTCCTGCCGGACCGAAGGTTCCGTCTCCAGTGCCTCGAGGAGGGCCACCAGGGCGAGACGGGAGGTGTCCAGCCCGGTCCGCTGCAGCAGGCGACGGTTGACCAGCAGCATCCGCCCCGCCAGATCCAGCAGGGCGAACCCCCTGCCGAAGGACTCCGCCAGGCGTGCCGTCTCTCGCTCCCAGGGTCGCGGCGGTGCCGGAATCTCCGATGCGGCTCGAGGGGCGCGAGGCGGTACTTTCCGGCGCGTCATGCCCCTACTCTCCGAGCAGGTCGTCGATGTGCATCACCAGAGAGTGGATGTCCTGGGGCTTGGTCAGGAACAGGTCCGCTCCGGAAACCAGGGAGCGCTCACCGCTGCTGTTTCCCGGGTAGCCGGTGAGAACGATGATCTTGATCTCGCCTTCTCCGGCCAGCTCCCGCAGCCGCTGGCAGACGTCGAAGCCCCCCATACCGGGCATCACGATGTCGAGGATCACCAGGTGGGGCCGGATCGCCGCGAAACGATAGCCGGCTTCGAAGCCATCGGCAGCCGTCGCCACCTCGTAGCCGCCGTGCCTGGCCAGAGCCTTGGCCAGGCCCTCGCGCACGCCTTCGTCATCGTCGACGATCAACAAGCGCCACGGCGAACGGGTATGCCCCTCCATCGAATCTCCAGCCTCCTGCCCACCAACACTCGAAGTCTACGGTGAGGCAGGAAGCGAAGCCATGGGAAAAGTCCGAACCCAGGTGGATGATCGCGAGCGGGAGCGCCCCCGGGGCAGAAGGCCCTTACGCGCACCCGCCGGCGACGGCCCGGGGCCTGCCGCCGTCACGCTGCGCGTCACCCGGGTCAGTCGGAGAATCCCGCCAGTTGACCGCCGTCGACGGTCAGGACGCTGCCGGTGACGAAAGACGCCCGAGGATCGGCGAGCAGGGCGATGATGGCCGCGACCTCCCCCGGCTCGGCGATGCGGCCGGAAGGGTTGTCGGCGGCCAGGCGCTCGAGACGCGCAGGGTCGCCTTCCACCATCGGCGTGCGGGTCAGCCCCGGGCAGACTGCGTTGACCCGGATTCCCTCGGAAGCCAGGTCGAGGGCCATCGCCCGGGTCAACCCCAAAAGCCCGGCCTTCGTGGCGCAGTAGGCGATACCCTCCCTGCGGCCCACCAGGGCCAGGGTGCTGGCCACGTGAATCACCGCGGGTGCGGCGCCCCGACGAAGCCGGGAGAGCAGGGCCTTCGAAAGCAGGAAGGGTGCGGTCAGGTTCACCGCCACCAGCCGCTCCCAGGCGCCGAGGTCGGTCCGCTCCAGATCGCCGCGGTGCGCCAGGCCGGCGTTGTTCACCAGCAGCTCGAGTCCATCCCAGATCTCGGCCACGGTACCCGCGAGGCCATCGACCTGCGCGGGGTCGGCGAGATCGGCGGCGACCACCCGGCAGGCGGCGCCCCGCCCGCGGCAGGCAGCGGCGGTCTCCTCGAGGGGTTGCGGACGCCTGCCGGTCAGCAGCAGGTCCCACCCCTCGGCCAGGGCCAGGGCGGTCGCACGCCCGATACCGCTGCCCGCGCCGGTGATCACGGCACGCCTGCGCTGGGGGGTGGGGCCGGCAGTGGAGGACAAGAGCGTCTCCAGGGCGACTGGAGCGGGAGACGGGACTCGAACCCGCGACCCCGACCTTGGCAAGGTCGTGCTCTACCAGCTGAGCTACTCCCGCTCGTTGCGATTTCCGCCGGGAAGCGGACCCGCGGCCTTCCCGGCGAGCCAGGAAGAAGCGGGATTCTAGCCCCCGCTTCGGAGAGCGTCAACCCGGATCGGCCAACCGGTGGTCTTCTTCGGCCAGGGCCTCTCGGGCCTGGCGCCAGAGGGCCAGCATCACCGCCAGGAAGACCGGCCCGAGCACCAGCCCCAGCAGACCGAAACTGGCCAGCCCACCGAGCACGCCGAAGAAAACCAGGATGAAGGGGATGCGCGAGGGTCCCGAGATCACCAGCGGCCGGATCACGTTGTCGATCACCGAGACGACCAGCAGAGACCACAGGGCCAGAAAGATCGCCTGCCACCAGGCCCGATGCAGGAGCAGCGTGACGATGGCCGGAATCCACACCAGGCCCACGCCGAAGGGAATCACCGCGGCCAATCCGGTCGCCACGCCGAGCAGCACCGGCGAGCGCATGCCGACGATCCAGTATCCCAGCATGGCCACCAGCCCCTGGGCCATGGCCGTCATCAGCCAGCCATAGAACACGGCCCGTACCGTTTCACGCACCGCATCGAGGATCGTCCGACCGCGACCGGAGGCGATGCGGTCGAGCAGCACACTCACCTCCCCGGTGAGAGCCTCGCCGTCGCGATAGACGAAGAAGAGGGTGAAGAGGGTGAGAAAGACATCGGCCAGGTGGCGCAGCAAGTTGCGCCCGAACTGGTAGAACTGCTGGCTCTGCCCGGTGGCCTGGCGCAGCAGGGACTTGCGCATCTCCGGGTCGTCGAGGCCGGTCAGCCACTCCTCGAGCACCTCACGCACGGCGGGAACCCGGTCCAGCACGGCAGGCAGTTGGGGGCGATCCGCGGAGGCCCAGGCCACGACGCGCTCGACCTCCGGACCGAGTTCGCGCACCAAGGCCAGCGAGAGCAACGAGGCCGGAATCAGCAGCAGGGCCAACAACACCGCGCTCATCACCAGGGCGGCCAGGTTGGTCCGCTGGCCGAAATACCGCCGCAACCGACGGTAGGCCGGCCAGGTCGCCGAACCGAGGATCAGGGACCACAGGATCGGCGTGACGAAGGGAGCCAGAACACTGGCCGTTCCCAGCAGGACGACCGCCAGGGCCGCCAGGCCGAGGACGAGCCTGAGGACCTCGATGCGCATGCGGGCATGCTAGCAGAAGTGCTCTTCGAGAGCGTCCAGAAAGTCGCTCGGATCCGCCAGCTTGCCGAGTCTTTCGCGCAGGGCGCGCCCACCGGCGAGTCCCTTGGTGTAACGCCCCGCGAAGGTGCGCATCTTGTGCAGCGCGACAGGGGGCGGCTCTTCCCGGGCGACCCAGCGGAAGTGCTCGAGCATCAGGCTCTTCCGGTCCTCCAGGCTGACCTCCGGTTCGGGGCTTCCCTCGAGGCGGGCGGCGATGCGGCGGAAGAGCCACGGATCGCGCAGCACGCCCCGTCCCGCCATCACCCCGTCACAGCCGGTGCTCTCGAACAGGGCCATGGCATCGTCGGCGGTGAACACGTCGCCGTTGCCGATGACGGGAATCGACACGCTCTCCTTCAATCGGCGGATATGGTTCCAGTCGGCCCGCCCGGTGTACATCTGTCGAGCGGTGCGGGCGTGGAGGGTGATGGCGGCCACACCCAGATCCTCGCAGATCCGGCCCAGCTCCAGGTAGCCCGGCTCATCGTCCCGACGTCCGAGACCGAGGCGGAACTTCACTGTCAGCGGGCGGTTCAGGCGGCGCCGGCAGGCTTCGATGATCCGTGCGGCGAGTCCCAGGTCCGCCATCAAGGCCGCCCCGGCACAGCCCTTGAGCACCTTGTTGGCGGGGCACCCCATGTTGATGTCGCAGATCTCCGGTCCCAGCGCGTCGACCACCGCAGCACACTCGGCCATGCGCTCGGGATCGCTGCCGTAGATCTGGATCGCCAGAGGTCGCTCGGCGTCACTGAAGGCCATCTTCTCGATGATGGGCCGGATCCCCCGGGTCACCGCCTCGGCGGAGATGAACTCCATCGACACCAGGCCCACCCCGCCGACCCGGCGGATCATCCGGCGGAAATAGCGATCGCAGATCCCCGCCATGGGAGCCAGCACCAGGGGCGTGGGGAGTTCCACACCGCCGATCACCAGTCGCCGTCTCATCGTCCGCTGCCGAAACGACTGAGCAGGCCGAAGGCCGCCACCACCAGGGCGTGGACGATCTCGCCCCGGGCGATCATCCCGGGGATCTCCTCGAGCGGGCGCCGCAAGACATCGATCCGCTCCCAGCGATCGGGTCGCGCCGGACCCGCTTTCCGCACGTTCCGCGCCACGAAACAGTGGCAGAGGTTGCTCTGAATCGCCGGGTTGGGAGCGACGGCGCCCAGGGGTTCCACCACCTCGGCCCGGTAGCCGGTCTCCTCGGCCAGCTCGCGCAGGGCGGCCTGCCCGGGACTCTCGCCGGGGTCCACCAGGCCCCCGGGGATCTCCACCGTCGAGTGCCGCAGCCCGTGGCGGAACTGGCGGATCAGCACCACCTCCCCGTCGGCGGTCAGGGGGATCACGTTGACCCAGGCCGGGCCGTCGAGGACGACGAAATCCCGCTCGCCCTCGCATCCCTCGAGGCGGAAGCGATCGCGGTAGAGGCGAAAGATGCCCTCATCGGTCACCAGGCGTCGGGAGAGAAATGTCCACGCGCGATCCGGCATCGGCGCCCTCAGGAGTAACCGACCCCCGGGTACAACGCGGCGAGGATGCCGCCGAAGATCCAGGGGGCGAAAAAGTCGAAGAGCTGCCAGGCGATGATGATGCCCAGCAGTCCCGCCATGGGCAGGGTGCGGAACAGGCGCATCATCCGTGCCGGGCCGCCACCCACCAACCCTTCAATGATCGCCGCCCCGTCGAGCGGCGGGACCGGTATCAGGTTGAAGAAGAGCAGCAGGCCGTTGAGCATGGTGAGAATGCTCAGAAAGCGAGCCAGGGCCGTCATCAGAGGATCGGCGGAGGCGATGCGCACCAGGGTGTCCATGCGCACCATCTCGGGAGCCGACCCGACTCCCGTGGCCACCATCAGGCGAATCGCGCCGATGGCCAGCAACAAGAGCAGCAGGTTGGCGGCGGGACCGGCGGCGGCCATCAACCCGGCCCGCCGGGGGTGACGCCCGGCCCAGCGCGGGTCGTAGGGCGCCGAGGCCCAGCCGATCATGAAGCCCTGCCAGGCGAAGGAGATGAGCGGGACGAACACCATGCCGAAGGGTTCGCGACGGATGTGGGGCCACGGGTTGAGAGTCACCTGCCCGGCCCGGTAGGCGGTGCTGTCCCCGCCCCACAGCCCCGCCAGGGCGTGGCCGGCTTCGTGGCACGTGGTGGAGAGCAGGAAGGCCACCATCCACAGGGCAAGTCCGACGATGTCCAGGTCTGCGAGGGTCATTCGGTCCCCTCCCGACCTGCGCCCCGGCAAGCCCAGAAAGCCGTCAACGCCAGGCCCAGGTAGGCCACGCCGCCCATCAGGGCCAGGCGGACCCGTGACAGGCCCAACAGGGACTCGGAAAGGGGAGAGCGGCCCACCACGATCAGCGTCGCCGCAGCCCACACGGCGACCCACCACCCGGCGGCGCGGGAGCCGGCCGGAAGCTGGCGCAGGGCGGCCAGAGCCAGCAGGGCGAGCAAGCCCGTGGGCATGACGTCCAGATCGCCATGGAAGGCCAGCAGGATCACCACGACTGTGCCGGCAAAAAGGCACAGGGCGAGCAGCGCCCGGGCAACAGCCCTGGCCTGGAGCGGATCAGTCATGACCCACCCGGCAGCGGCGCCGCTGCGATGGACAACCGGTTCCGGCGGCGGTCCACGGAGTCAATTCCCGACCACCGCCGCGATCTGACGCTGGATCGCCTCGGCCGCCGCCCGGGGGTCGGGGGCCGAGCGGATCGGACGGCCGACGACGATGTGGTCGGCACCGAAGCGAAAGGCGTCTTCCACGGTCACCACCCGCTTCTGATCGTCGACGGGGCGATTCTCCACCGGGCGGATACCCGGGGTGACGATCAGCAGGCGCCGGCCCAGGGCCTGGCGCAGGCGCTGGGCTTCCTGGCCCGAGGCGACCACGCCGTCGCAGCCCTTCTCCACAGCCCGCCGGGCCCGGGAGAGCACCAGTTCTCCCACGTCGCAGTCGAAACCCAGGTCGTCGAGATCGCCCCGGTCGAGACTGGTCAGCACGGTCACGGCCAGGATCTTCAGCTCGCCACGGGGCACACGGCCGGCGGCCTCGAGGATGGCGTCGTTGCCGTGGACCGTGGTGAAGTCCACCCCGCGATCGACGAGTTGCTCGACGGCGCTCGACACCGTCGCCGGCACGTCGAAAAACTTGAGATCGGCGAAGACCTTCTTGCCCCGCCCGCGCAGCTCGTCGATCAGCTCGAAGTAGCCCCCCGCCATGAAGAGCTGCAGGCCCATCTTGTAGAAGGACACGCTCTCGCCGAGTCGATCGACGAGTTCCAGAGCCTGCGCGGCGCTGGGCAGATCAAGGGCGACGATCAGGCGCTCGCGGGTTTTCGGGGGAGCGCTCTGGGACTCGGTCAAGGGTTTTCCTCCCCGCCGCCGGCTGCTCGCGCCATGATGTGACGCGCCCGGCGGCGGGCCCCATTGTAGGCGCTCTGCCGGGCCGGGACGACGTTCAGCCGCCCGTTTCCCGGGCCAGCTCCGCCAGGCGCCGGTAGAGCCGGCGTTCTTCCTCGCTGGGCTGGCGCGGCACGACCAGGTTCAGCCGCACCCTGGCATCCCCCCGGCCCCCATCCCGGCGCGTCAACCCTCGCCCCCGGATCCGCAGCACACGGCCCTGGCGGCTGCCGGCGGGAATGCGGATCTTCACGGTCCCGTCCGGCAGGTCCACCGGCCACTCGCCCCCCACCACGGCGATGGGGGCGGGCAGGTCGACATCCAGCAGCAGGTCGTCGCCGTCGATCTCCAGGTCCGCGGTGGGCCGCAGCTTGACCGCCAGCAGCAAATCGCCCCGGCGGCCGCCCGGCCCGGCCAGCCCCTGCCCGGCGAGGCGGATCTTCTGCCCCGGCCGCAGGCCGGGTGGGAGGTTGACGGTCAGGGTCTTGCGCGTGCCCTGGGGCCCCGGGGTGCGCACGGTGATGCGCCGCTTGCCCCCCCGCAGCAGGTCGGCGACAGTGAACGCCACCTCGGTTTCCAGATCGAGGCCCGCGGGCTGGCCCCGGGGATCCGCCGCAAAGCCGCCGAAGGCCGAACCCAGGTCCCCGAAGAGCATCTCGAAGAAGTCGGAGAAACCGCCGCTGCGTGCGTGGCCTCCTGTGCGGCCGGCGCCACGGAGCAAGTCCTCGATGTTGATCCCACCGGCAAAGGGACCGCCTCCGGCCATCCCCTCGAAGGGCATACCGTTCTGCCAGTTGGCCCCGAGCTGATCGTAGCGCCGGCGCTTTTCCGGATCGGAGAGCACCTCGTGGGCCTCGTTGATCTCCTGAAAGCGGGCCTGGGCCTCGGGCGAAGGATTGACGTCGGGATGCAGCTCCCGGGCCAGGCGCCGGTAGGCCTTCTTGATCTCCTCCGCACTGGCCCCGCGATCGACGCC
Organism: Acidobacteriota bacterium; assembly: GCA_030949985.1. Taxonomy (NCBI): domain Bacteria; kingdom Pseudomonadati; phylum Acidobacteriota; species Acidobacteriota bacterium. The sequence continues at coordinate 160,335 of JAUZRX010000017.1, read as the reverse complement.
GAGGATCGCGTAGTAGTCCTTGTAGGTCACGCTCACCGGGCTGGTTCCTTTCTGTTGGGAGCTCTCCGAAACATCTGGCCGAGGGGCCGGAAGCGCCCCCTGCTCATCGGATCTTTTCCCGCCCTGGTCAAGGCCTCGTGCTTCAGGAAACCGCCGCCCGGGCCGAAGAGAGATGGGCAGGCGGAGTGCAGGGCTTCGCAAGGGAAGGCCATGCAGCTCAGTAGCTCAGAAAAGGCCCTTTACGTCAAGATCGTCTACTACGGCCCGGGGCTTTCGGGAAAGACGACGAACCTCGAGACGATCCATCGTCTGACGGACCCGGATCGCAAGCAGCCGATGGTCTCCCTGCGCACCGAACAAGACCGGACCCTGTTCTTCGACCTGCTGCCCTTCGACCTCGGACGCATCTACGGCCTCGACGTGCGCCTCAAGCTCTACACGGTCCCGGGACAGATCCAGTACGACACCACCCGCAAGCAGGTGCTGGCCGGCGCCGACGGCATCGTCTTCGTCGCCGACTCCCAGCCTTCCCAGGCAGCGGAAAACGCGCGCATGGTGCGCTACCTGAAGAACAACCTGCAGGACAACGGCCTCGACCCCGCCACCATCCCCCTGGTCTTCCAGTGGAACAAGCGGGACCTCCCCGGCGTGATGCCGCCGGAGAAAATGGAAGCGGAGCTCAACTGGCGCCGGGTGCCGGCCCTCGAGGCCGTGGCCACGGTGGGCCAGGGAGTGATCGAGACCTTCCGGGAGATCGCCATCCTGACCCTCGAGACCGTCTCCTCCCAGGGCCGCGGCGGCGGCGACCCGGCGGCGCGCAAGGAGATGCGCGAGCGGATCCGCAAGCTCCTCGACCCCTTCGTGGTCAGGGAAGCGGTGAAAACCGTCCCCGAGGTGGAGCCGCCGTCGATCACCCACGTGCACCACACTACCCCCGCGGGGACGGACCCCGCCGAGGGGCCCGCCCGTAGCATCCTGGGCCTCGATGACCTGCTCTCGGAAGCGGTGCAGGCCAACCTGGCGATCTCCGAGCAGCTCGCGGTGACCGCCGGGGCCGAGGAAGCGGTGCTCTCCCGCATGCGCCGGGAGCGTAAGGCCCTGGGCCGCATGCTGCAGATCGCCCAGGTCACCTCGGAGCCGCGGAGCCTGTGCCGGATCGCTCTGTCCACCCTGGTTGCCGGTCTGGACCTGGTCGCAGGGTCGGTCCTGGCTCCCGCGGGCAACGGCAAGCCCGCCTCGGAGGTGGCGGTGGTGGGCGTGCCGCGGGATCCGCTCAACAGTATCGAGGTCCCGGGAGTCGGCTCGGTGGCGGCCAGCATCGTCACCCGCGCCGAACCGCTGATCTGCCACGACATCCAGGGGGAGTTGCTCTTCGGGCAGCCCCACCCCGCCGTCGAGGAGCTGCGCTCGGTGATGGCCCTGCCCCTGGTGGGAGTCAGCCGGGTGCCCCTGGTCTTCCTGCTCTACACCGGCCGCCGCAGCCGCGACCTGGGCGCCGAGGAGCGCGAGTTCGCGGACCTGATCCTCGGCATCATCGGCCTGGCCCTCAAGGCCGCCACCACCGGTGCCCCCGCTCCCGCGGGGAACGGGTAGGGGCCGTGGTGAGCGAAGCGATCCCTCCCCGGGCCGCGCGTGGCGGAACGGGCAGAGGGCCTCGGGTCCCGGGCCTCAGCGGCCGACCGTGAAGGAAACTCGCTCGACGATCTGCCCGCTTCCCTCCTGGGCATCGGGCCCTGGGGCAGCGCGCCCGGGGTCGAAGTCCGCTTCGGTGATCAGCCACTCGTAGCGCCCCGGGGGCAGGCTGTATTCGGGAATCATGACGGTCGCGGCGGCGCAGAACGGCCCCTCCACCTCCCCGCCGAGGACCTGCACCGCCTCGGGAGTGAACGCCGTCTGGACCTCCCTCGTGGCCGGGTCGACAATCCGCAACAGAAAGTGCCGGAAGCGCTCCGGCGCCTTGGAACGATCGGGGCCGCAGATCACGTGCCGCAGGCCCACCCTGTCCCCCGGCGCGACCTGCTGCCCCGGCGCGACGCTGCGCCAACTCGCGCGCCCCTTGTCTCGCCGGACGGTCTTCGTTCCCGGGCGCCAGACGAAGTCCTTTCCGGAACTCGCCTCGACTCGCGCCACGGGAACGCTCCACTCCTCCCCCAGGGAACCGACGGTCTGCACGGCACTGATCCCCGCTCCCAAGGAGTAGCTTGCCAGATCGGTGACGACACCTCGCGCGGTATAGAACCCGTCCTTCGACAGGGGACAGGACAGTTCGAAAACGAGGTCGGCTCCCTGATCCTCCCTCGGTTTCCGGCGAAGCTGGAAATCCAGCCGGTTGAGGTCTTCCGGGCCGATCTTGCACACCAGCTCGGTGCCACGGCCGGTATCTCGCTCGACGATCAGGTCGACCAGTACGCTGGCCTGAACACCCTTGTCGGACGCCGTCCAGTCGAGGGCGGCGAGGGGAACCCGCAGCGACACTGGAAGCACCCGCTCGTCCCCACGAACGACCGGATAGGAGACGAGGAGGTCGACCGGAGGAGTGTCGAAGTCCAGGGGAGAGAAGAGCGCTGCCATCCGTTGGCTGCGGCGCCGGGTGATCTTGTCCACTGCCTGCACCTGGTCCGCGGCGATGATCCGGTGGCCCCAGAGTTCCGGATGCTTGACCGTGTCGACCTTGACGTTCAGAAAGTGCCGGCGGCTGGTTCCCGGCTCGATGGCCACCGGCACGCTCAGCAAGTAGTAGCAGGAGAGCTGCTCGGAAGCACCGCGGAAGGCTGCATCGAGATGGCCCGTGTAGCGAATCGAATCTCCGCCGCTCTCCCGGGCGATCATCGACAGCAGCCTCGAGCGCGAGGCCTCCCTTCGGGACAGACCTTCTGCGTCGACCGTCCACACGGTAAAACCATGGCGGAACATCTCTTTCAGACCCCGCGCCACAAAGGCGATCCTCTCCTCCCGCACCATGCGAAATCCCTCGCCGGTGAACAGGATCGCCACCTGGCGGCCCTGCCAGGCGCTGTTGGCCCGGAGGATCGCCTCCAGCGCAGCCACGCTAGCCCCCGGGTCGTAGGAAGAGACAGCGTCGAGAAACTGATCCGAGATCCCGAGCGCCGCTTCGAGAGCCGACTCGGCGGGCCGGTCGCGATAGACAAGGCTACCGTCCGACCTTGTCGGCCGGGCGAAGACGAACACGCCTGGAATCTCGCGACTGTGCGTCGCGCGGTGAGAGGTAACCCGAATCGCGTCTGCGACCCGGCCGAGCACTTGCGGGTCCCGAGTGAAGCCGGATGTCAGCTCGTAAACCTGTCGGGTCAGGCCGTAGACCTTGTAGACCTCTGGTCCCTTCCCCGCCTTTTCAGCGACCTTCTCGATCGCCTCGGCGACCCGAAACCGGCCGCGCGCATCGAGGTAGTTGAAGTCCACGACGGCGATGATTCGCCGTTCCCGCTCCTCGACCGCCTGCGTGGTAGCCGGAGGCCTTTCCCCCTGACCTTCCGCCTGGGCACAGAGGGTATCGAAGATCAGCCCGCTGTCCGGCTTGTCGTCGAGCCGCTTGCCGTCGAGCCAGACCTCGAAGTGCTCGAGACTCAGTCCGGGAACCGAAGCGTGAGTCTTCGATCCCGGAGGGAGGACGGAGATGTCGACCTGCACCAGTCGCACCTCGACATCCTCCCGCTTGCCCGACGGCAGGACCTCGCCGGAGGGGACCGGCCGGCTCTCGCCTCCGAGAGCCCAGGAACCCGTGGCAGACCCCGCCACGAGGATCGCCGTCGCCAGCAATGCGGCCGGAGACGAGCCCGATCGTGGCGCGACCCAGCGCAGCGCGCGGGCCCACACTCCACCGCGCTTTTCTGCACAGACCCCACCGCTGGCACCGATTCGGAAGATCCCGAATCCGGGCCGTCCACTGCTAGCGCATGGGCTCATCGTCTTCCCCCCGCGATCGTCTTCCAGGCTGGAGTATACGCGGCACGAATCGGCCGGACAACCGCCGTCGGTGTCCCGCACGGGGCTCGGGCGACGTCCAGACTCAGGGAATGCGGGAGTGCATGTAGGGCTCGAGGGCCTCGGGGACGCGGAAGGTGCCGTCTTCGTTCTGGTAGTTCTCCAGGATCGCCAGCAGGGTCCGTCCCACCGCCAGGCCCGAGCCGTTGAGGGTGTGCACGAAGCGGGGTTTGCCGCCCGCCTCCGGCCGGTAGCGGATGCCGGCCCGGCGAGCCTGGAAGTCCTCGAAGTTGGAGCAGGAGGAGATCTCCCGGAAAGTGTTCTGCGAGGGCAGCCAGACCTCCAGGTCGTAGGTCTTCGCCGCGGAGAAGCCCAGGTCGCCGGTGCAGAGGGTGACCAGGCGATAGTGCAGGCCGAGCCTTTCGAGCACCCGGCAGGCGTGGCCGGTGAGCTGCTCGAGCATTTCGTAGGACTCCTCGGGGCGGCAGAAGGTCACCAGCTCCACCTTGTCGAACTGGTGCTGGCGGATCAATCCCCGCACGTCGCGGCCGTGGGAACCGGCCTCGGCCCGGAAGCAGGGAGTGTAGGCCGCGTAGCGCCGAGGCAAGTCGCTCTCGTCGAGTATCTCCCCCGCGTGGAGGTTGGTCACGGGAACTTCCGCGGTGGGAGCGAGGAACCACTGGTCCGGCTGCTGCAGGCGGAAGAGGTCCTCCTCGAACTTGGGCAACTGGCCGGTACCCTCGAGGGCCTTGCGATTGACGATGAAGGGGGGCAGCAACTCCCGGTAACCGTGCTTCCCCGTGTGCAGGTCGAGCATGAAGGAGATCAGAGCCCGCTCGAGACGCGCCGCCTGGCCCGAGAGCACGGCGAAGCGCGCGCCGGTGATCTTGGCCGCCCTCTCGAAATCGAGGATCCCGCAGATCTCGCCGATCTCCACGTGATCCCGCACCTCGAAGTCGAATTCCGGCCGCCGGCCCCAGACCTTCTCCTCCCGGTTGCTGCTCTCGTCGGCACCCAGGGGGCAGCTCTCGTGGGGCAGGTTGGGCAGGGTCATCAACAGGGCGCCCAGTTCCGCCTCGAGCTGTTTCTGGCGCTCGTCGAGGGCCTTGATGGTCTCGCCGATGCGGCGAGTCTCCTCCCGCACGGCGCTGGCGTCCTCGCCGGCCTTGATCATCGCGCCGATCCGGCGGGAGACCTCGTTGCGGCGGGCCTTGAGCTGCTCGACTTCGAGGATCGTCGCCTTGCGCTGCTCGTCGAGCCGGCGCAGGGGCTCGAGGTCCACGCTCCCGCCCCGTCGCTCGAGGGCACGGCGAACCTCGTCGAGGTGTCCGAGGACGTATTTCAGATCGAGCATGCCTTCTTCTCCCGCCTGACGGCCGATGGCTGATGGTGGCCGCGATTCTACCGCCTGGGCTGCTCCCATGCTCTAATGGGGTCCCGCTGATGACTTCACCAAGGAAGCTCCCATGGACAGGCTGCGCATCGAAGGCGGAAGGGCCCTGTCGGGCTCGGTCCGCATCTCGGGGGCGAAGAACGCCGCCCTCCCCTGCCTGGCCGCCAGCCTGCTGACCGGCGGCGAGGTGCGGCTGGACAACGTGCCCGACGTGTGGGACGTGGACTCGCTGATCCGCCTGCTCGGCCGACTGGGGACCCGCTGCGAGCGGCTCGGTCGCCACCGCTGGGCCCTGGCCACCGAGCAGATCGGCACCTTCGAGGCCCCCTACGAGTTGGTGCGGAAGATGCGGGCCAGCGTGCTGGTGCTCGGCCCCCTGCTGGCCCGCCACGGTCGCGCCCGGGTCTCCCTGCCCGGGGGCTGCGCCATCGGCGCGCGGCCCATCGACCGCCACCTCACGGGACTCGAGCGCCTGGGCGCGGAGATTCGCCTCGAACACGGCTACGTGGAGGCGGTCTGCCCGCGGCTGACCGGCGCCCGGATCCACTTCGACGAGGTGACGGTCACCGGCACCGAGAACCTGATGATGGCCGCCTGCCTGGCCCGGGGCACCACCGTGCTCGAGAATGCCGCCCGGGAGCCGGAGGTGGTGGACCTGGCCCGGCTGCTGACCGCCATGGGCGCCCGGATCGAAGGGGCCGGCAGCGACACCATCGAGATCGAGGGCGTCGACGCCCTGGGCGGAGCCGAGCACAGGGTGGTGCCCGACCGCATCGAGGCCGGCACCTACCTGGTCGCCGCCGCCATCACCGGGGGCAGGGTGACCCTCGAAGATGTGGAGCCCGCCCACCTGGAGGCCGTGACCTCCCACCTGGGCGAGGTGGGCCTGCGCCTGGAAGTGGGCGACGGCTGGATCCGCATCGGCAACGGTCGGCCCTTGCGCGCCCGCGACATGGAGACCCAGCCCTACCCCGGCTTCCCCACCGACCTGCAGGCCCAGTACATGGTGCTGATGAGCCAGGCCGGCGGCAGCAGCCGCATCCGCGAGACGATCTTCGAGCAGCGCTTCATGCACGTCCCCGAGCTGCGCCGCATGGGCGCCTCCATCGAGCTGGCCGGCAACCTGGCAACGGTGGAAGGCCCCACCCCCCTGACCGGCGCCGAGGTCACCGCCTCCGACCTGCGCGCCTCCGCCTGCCTGGTTCTCGCCGGGCTGGCGGCCCGCGGCGAGACCCTCGTCCACCGGGTCTACCATCTCGACCGTGGCTACGAGCGCATCGAAGAAAAACTCGCTGCCCTCGGTGCCCGCATCGAGCGCCTGTCCGACTGACGCTGCTGAACGGGGCTCGCTCGCCCCAGCCATCACGAATCGCGCACCTGGAGCCGGTCCCGGTTGCGGGAGGAGGGTCTGTCTGCCGAGGGGTTGCGTCAGTCGAGACCGAGTTTCCTGCGGATCTCGGAGAAGTCGTAGCCCGGCGTCGGCGCCCGGCGTTCCATGTTCTCCATTTCTTTGAGCAGCAGGTCGAGTTCACGCCGTCCCGCTTCCGTCTGGGCGGCCTGGCGCGGCGTCCGGCCCGCCAGAGCCGGCAGCGGCTCCTCGGTCCAGTTGGCGTAGTGTTGCTGCTTGACGGCCAGCATCATCTCGTGCATCTCGGATGAGCCAAGCTCGACGGGCGCCTGTGGTGGTGCGCCACTCTGCGCTTTTCTCTGAAACTCCGCGATCGGGTCCGAGTGTTCCCGCGCTCTGTGCTGCAGGAGATCGCCGCAGGCCCTCTCGACCCGCTTGCGCAGATCATCGGCCCGCGCCATCGAGTTGGTCTCGAGAGTCATTCTCTGCCCGGAAATATACGCCGAGCCGAGAATCCTCCGCATGCCCGTCGCTCCGGGATCCGGTTCTTCGCTCGGCTCGAAAAACGTCCAGCCGTCTTCCCTGTCCGACTCGCCGGGAGGATCGACCCCGGGAATCGAGGCGAGGCGTTGCTCGATCGCCTGCCGGCACCCGGAAGCGATGTCGAAATGATCCGTCGTGAACAGAAGCGGATCGCCCCCCCCATTGGTCAGCCGGGGAAGGGGGCGCGGCCGGCTGTCGAAGGTGTGCACCTGACGTTGCCAGCTCCGGACCAGGTGGCGAGCGAAAGCACTGTTCCGCAGGCGGTCCGGCGGGGGAGGACTCTTTCGCCTCAGGTGCTTGCGGGCACGCTCGACCACCTCGGCCGCCTCTCGTGGCGGCAAGATACGCGGATGAACGGCGCTCATCAGGGAAAGACCCTCGTAGTCGACGATCCTGGCGAGCAGCGCATCTCGGACGACGAGTTGTCGCGAGGCTTCACGCTCGAGGACATGCCGCTCCTCTCCGGTGATCAGGTCGCGCAGCAGCCCCCCCCCGTTCCGCTTCGACTTCGAGCACTTCCCAGACGGAGAACCAGGCCGCCTGTTGTGCCGCGATCCACCTCCGCGCCTCCTTGCCGAACCTCCTGGCGCCCCTTTCAGCAAGTGTTGCGCCTTCGAACTCGGGTCCGTAAGCGAGCAAGACACGAAGCAGATGAGGAGCCTCTCGCGCAACGTCGTTCAACCCCCGGAGGGTCCTGAGCCACCGATCGTCGTCTACTTCCTCTTCGGCCAGATCCAGCAATTCATAAGCCACGTCCGTATCGAGCCGGTGACAGTGAGCGGCACGGGCAAAAAGCCGCTGCTGTTCCTCGCGCAGCGGCAGGTGACACTTCTTGTACTTCCGTCCGCTACCGCAAGCGCAGGGATGTTCCGACCCACACCCGCGAAGGGATCGACATCCAACACCACGTCCCCCGCAGACTCCTCGAATTGATCGTAGGCATCATAGGGCGCTGTCAAACGAACGCGCACTTCATCATCCCCCGTGAACGACTCGGACACCGGCATCGAGCTTCGCCCTCCGAATACCGATGCGTGACGCGGGACGAACGCCGCCAGCGCTACCGCACAGCGCCAGACAATCTCCACATCGCGGGGCGTCACCGGCCTGACCGCGGCGTCGTGCTCGTAAGGCCGCACGATGGGGCAGAGTTCGCCTGGCGCCATTTCCCATCCGAAGCGGTCGATCTCCTCCTGCATCGTCGCCGACAACGAGTTTTTCTCTGCCAACTCGAGAGCCAGCCAGGAAGTCCCGAGATCGACCGCCTCGCCGGTCTCCGGCGGCGACTCGCCGGCCTCGAGAAACGATTCGAAGTCTCGGGCCGACGGGAAGAGCAGAAAGCCGGGCTCGCTGCCTCCGGCACCGACGATGGAGATGCAAGCACTTTCGACGTCGAGCGATGGGATATCCACCCGCAGGATCGGCTCCGCCGCCGCGATCTTCCACGGCGCGGTCGAGAAAAACACGCCCGCCGCATCGAAGAGGGCGCCGACCGTCTCCGGCGAGATGCTACCTTCCTCGAGGTAGCTCACCGGTTCCGCGTCGGCATCCATCTGGTCGCGAATATATGCGGCCAGGTCGTCGATCTCTGGTGTGGGCGCAACGATGACATCGACCTCGGCTCCGATGACCTCGCGGACCTCGCGGGCCAGTTCCTCGCTCTCGACGCGAAAGCGCCCGATCTGTCGTGGCTCCACCTGGACCGTCTCGAGGGCCTCGAGCAATGCCCTCTTCACCGCGCCGTCGGCCTCGTCGGGATGAACGACTTCGTTCGCAAGCGCCATCCCGCTGGGCATGGCGATCCAGAACGCCACCAGCGGTCTCCAGGGCGGATCTCGATCCATGACGAAACCCGGAAGCTCCCGCAGGCCTCCGACCCATTCCACGGCGTGGTTCACGCCCGCCACGTGGTCCTCGACCACGTCGACTCCGGATCCGTTGTCTTTTCATCGCACGCTCTTTTCTCGTGCGGCCAGCGCACCCATCGAGGCCCCAGCCGGGCTCACGGCCAGCACTGCCGGTGATCCTGCCTGCTGCGTCTCCGCGCCAGATCTACGGACCGTAGTCTATGACAAGCACCGACTCCGTCCATGCCACCTCGCCCATGGATCACCGTATCGGCACCGTCAGCCAGGTCGGTCTCTGCCGGCCAGGGCGAACCTCCCATCACGATGAACACCTCACTCCCCTCGGAGCGGATGCGTGCCTGGAGGGTGGCGAGATGCGCATCGATCATGACTTCCGCCGGGCCGCCATTTTCGAGGCCTGCCGCACGAGCAGCCAGACCCGAAACGCCGTCCACAGCGGGGCCGAAGATCACCCGGACTGTCGGCCCGGGAGATCTTGAACACTCCTGCTGTTGACCAAAATATCCGAGCCCCCAATCACCGACTCTGCGATCCACGACAAAAGAGCTTGCATTCGGCTGCCACCTGACATATCAACTAGGTCATCCTCGAAGGGAGGGGGTGATGATGTTGCTGGTAGGCACCACACCAACCGCAGCCACTCTCCGTCAGATCCAGTGCCTCCGCAGCCGCGGATCGTCTCCGCGCGCACTCCCCCTGCATTGCGATCCGTTCTCCTGCCGGCACCAGCGCCACCCGATGCGCGCTGGTGTGACAAGGAGGCATCTATGCTTGGAGTGAAACGCAGAGGGTCTACCCCCCCCCAAGGTCCGTTATTCGATTCTGCTCCTGATCTTCCTCGGCATCTTGCTCGTGCCTGAGTGCCTCGCCCAATGTCCCACCGACGAGCCTCTGACTCCGCCCGAAGCTGAGGGAGATCCGTACTACGTTCAGATCTGCGGTCTCGACCCGGGAGGCGGCGGTGATCCGATGCCCTGCCCTTCCCCCGGATCCGCCCCGGTACAGGTTGCCGACTCCGAGCGAGCCCAGGGCATGGTGCTGCGCGGAACCGTCCCCAGCGGATACGGCAACGCCCATGCCGTGTGGTGGATGGCAGAAACGGTGGACTCCTCGGGCTTCCTCCACACCCTCTGGACCCATCGCTCCACCGACGGCATTCCCAGCGGCGGCCTGGCTCCAGGTGATCACGTCGATTTCGGAGCCCCCGGCCTTCCCGAAAACAGCAGCGTGCGCTTCCGCGTCACCTTCGAGGACGCCTCCGGCCTCAAGCTCTGCTGGTCCGATCGCAGCATCGAATACAGCACCATCGCCTTCGACTCTGCCGGCGAGCCGACCCTCCCCAGTGACATCTATCTGAAGGTTCAGGACGACTACGACCGCCCCGAAACTCACGCGCTCGACGCCACGCCCCCTGGAGACGGTCTCGGGCCAGAGGCTGTCTGGACATCTCGCGGTATCGGCAGCAGCACGGCTCACGAAGTGCGCATTGCCGAGGACGGGAGCCACGCACTGGTTGCGCCTTCCACCTCCATACAGTACGAGACCACCAAGGAGCAGTTTCACCATTCGCTGGCCGAGTCCAAGCTCCGCGTGGATCTCGCCCGATCGAGCGGCGTGACCATCCCTTACAACCTCCAGATCCAGGCCCGGATCGGGGATGTCGACCCCTCGACTGGGGAGGCCCCCTCCTATGCCGTCAAGCTGCTCAAGGGCGTGCGCGACTGCGACAGGTCAGTCCTCGTTGCCTTCCGGCTTCCGGATGCATACGGTCAGGCAAGTTGCGATTCCAACGGTAACCCCCTGCCATCCACGGAGGGCGTCTTCTGCGAGGACCCGATTACCGGTGAGGAGCCGCCACTCGAGAACGAGGATCCGAACTACGCCGGACTGAGCCGCCCCGTGTGGCTGCGGATCGAGGTGGCAAACAGCCAGCCGCCCAGCAACGATCCAGTCGTGGAAGGCACAGTATTCTGGCAGGATTCCCAAGGCAACTGGAGATCATGCAGCGTACGGCGTCCTTTTGAGGGCGACCCCGGCAACATGAAGGGCATTCTCGGCAAGTGGGGCATGAGCTTTCACGACGTCTGGTACCGCCTCGACTGGTTCAAGGCCGGAGACGGAGCCCAACCATGAGTCTCCGTTCCATGGCAGCTCCCTCCGGGAGCGCTCTGCGCGTCAGCTTCACCATCGCCATTCTCGCGATGGTGGGGCTGACGCCCCCTTCGCTCAGCCAGACGGTCACGGTCGACCTTCAGACCGATGCCGATGCGGTCCGCATCGATGGTGAGGATCTCAGCGACAACCTCGCCTACCGCGCCGCAGCCTGCGACATCAACGGCGACGGCGTGGCGGACTTGGTGATCGGCGATCCGGAGGCCGACGGCTTTGGCAACTCGCGTAATGGCTGCGGAGAGGTCAGCGTCATCCTCGGCAGGAGGAGCGCATGGACCGGCCCGCTTTCCCTGGCCAGCGCACGTGCCATCCGCTTCGTCGGCCAACACTCCAGTGATCTGCTAGGTGACGCCGTCACCTGCGGCGACATCAACGGTGATGGTTTCGACGATATCGTCATGTGTGCCCCATGGGCGGACCGCGAGCGTCCCGGAGGCTGGACTTCCGGCCAGGCCCACGTGGTCTTCGGCAGTGCCGATCTCGCCGGCGAGATCGACCTCGAAGTGGACCCCGGCATGGTCATCAACGGTGAGTTCTACGGAGGAAAACTCTGCGAAAGCCCCGTCATTGCCGATGTCAATGGAGACGGCACCGACGACCTGATCCTCGACGACCACATGGCCTACGACAAGATTGACGCAACGCGCGCGGGTCGTGTCTACGTTCTTTTCGGACGGCAGAACTGGCCCCCGAGCATCGACCTCAGAAGCGGTAATGGCGCCGATGTCGTTATCTACAGTCGTCCGGGCGATAGCTTCTCTTCCGGCATGGGTGCGGGCGACGTCGATCGTGACGGCATTCCGGAATTGATCGTTTCTGCGCGATTCGGGGACGGTCCTGTCGATGCGCGCGAAGACTGCGGGGATATTCATCTGTTTCGGGGTCGACACACCTGGCCATTTGAAATCGACCTTGGCGTAGATACATCGGACCTCCTTCTCTACGGCCCTGACCCTGCAGATGCCTTCACCCGTCCCGAGCAACTCGCTGTCGCCGACCTTGACAGGGATGGAACATCTGAACTCATCGCCGGATCGAACAGCACGTGGGGACGCGACAACTCATCCAAGCTCGCGGGCGAGGCTCGCAGCGTCGAGATCGCAGTTCCCTGGCCTCCTGCGATAGATCTGCAGGGACCGGTTGAAGGGCTTCTTTTCGGAGCAAACATCCGCGACCGCGCCGCGACGGCCATTCGCGTTGGGGATACGAATGGTGATCGGTATCTCGATCTCGTGCTAGATGCCTCGGGGGCAGACGCAGGAAGTGACATCCGCACGGACTCCGGCCAGATCTCGGTCTTTCACGGCCCCGTCACGTATCCTCTGGACATCGATCTCGGCCAAGGGAGCGAAGACGTACTGATCATTGGTCCTCAGCCCGGAGAGTGGATATGGCCATCGGCTCTGGGCGACATCAATGGCGACGGGCTAGATGACATCATCGCCCACGGTGGTGGCGGCTACAGCGACGACATCTGGCCGAGGTTCTGGCTGATCAGTCCCTACGACGTAGACGGAGACGGCATCACCCAGCTTCCCGACAACTGTCCCCTGGTGGCCAACGCCGACCAGACCGACAGCGACGGCGACGGGCGCGGCGATGCCTGTCAGGTCGACTGGGACGGCGACGGAGTGACGGACGACGACGACTGCGCACCCGCCGACCCGGCGGGTGGCCCGCCGGGAGGCGTAGCGGGCCTCGCCTTCGAAGCCGGCAGCGAGTCGGTGATCACCTGGTCGCCGGCCGCGCTGGCCGACCGCTACGACGTCTCCCGAGGTGACCTGGCCTCCCTCGACGGCAGCGACTACGGTGCTTGCCGCAACGACGACGATCCGGACACGACCGATACCCGCTTCGAAGACGCTTCCACCCCCGCCGCAGGAGCGGGCTACTTCTACCTTGTCCGCTCTCGCAACGACCTCTGCGCGCTGGCTGGCTCCTGGGGCCATACCTCCGAAGGAGCCGAGCGCGCCAACTCCAACCCGGCCGCCTGCCCGTGACGACACGTTGGCGTCGCCAACCCGCGTTATTCATGAAGCTTCGAGGTGAAACGTCGCCGCAGGGGGTGACGGAGGCACGGAAGTCGCAGTGAGTCAACTCGGGCTGCTGATACTGCGCAAGAAGGAGGCGCATCGTCGTTCCGGCATGACTACAGGTTTCCGATCGGCTACGACGCCCACTTCAGATTCGGCTTTCTCTTCGAGGCGACGCAGTCACGCAGGTAGAGGTTGATCAGGTTCTGGTAGGGAATCCCGGTTTCTTCCGCGAGCTGCTTGAAGTAGTCGATCACGTCCACGCCAAGGCGGATCGTGACCTGCTTCTTGAGCCGCTTCGAGTAGGGATTCTTGCGCCCCTTCATCTTCGACAGATCGTACTCTTTTCTCATCGTCTGTCCCTTACATAGACGCCTCGCTCCTTTGCCGTAGCGCGACGTGCGGAAATGATGCGTATCTCACCGTCATTCTCACGAAAACAATGGCACACCAGGAGGACACGGAGACGATAGCTCCTGCCGATAAGAAGGAATCGCTCCTCGTCCCCGGAGTGATCCGGGTCGGAGAACTCCAGAGCGTTGTCGTCGAAAAAGACAGACTGTGCTTCCTCGAAGCTGACGCCGTGTTTTCTCTTGTTCTGGACGTTCTTTCGCTCGTCCCAAACGAAGGTCAGTCCGCACATGCTCATTCCGTAATTACACTGTAATTATACTGCGGGCGAAGTCAGCGTCAAGTTCCACGCCCTTCCAGGCCTCGAGCGCCTCGGCGTGAGATGGCGCGGTGATCGATTCCTTCCGGTGGATACCGGGGCGGGGACGCACCGGCGGGAGGGGGACGGTGGTGCAGTCCCGCGTGGGAGGACGACGCGCAGGTCAGTGGCGTGGCCTCGGCGTGGACGGCGCCCGTGGGCCGGCTTCAGGGCGCCTCGTCGCCGCAGGCGTTGACTCAGGCGTAGAGGTAGTAGTGGGCCTGCCCGTCGCCCAGGGCGCCGGCGTCGGTCCACTGCTCGCCGGGGCGGGCGGCATCCTCGTCGGTGACCGCATCCTGGTAGGGGGGTGGCGAGGCGTTCATGAAGTCGGGACTCTCGCCCCGGTAGACCACGTAGTGATCCGCGCCCCGGTCGGCCCACGACGCCAGCAGCTCGCCGCCGCTCTTCTCGTGGCTGACGCTGTTGCCCACGCCGTCGGGGAGTGGCGCATCGCAGCCCGTGGGCGAGGCCGGTGAGACCACCACCAGGGCGTAATCCTGGGGATGGGCAGCCACGTCGCCGCGGGCATGGGCCACCACGCGAATCGTCGCCGTCTGGGCGGCGAGGAACCGGAGGTAAACCGCTTCCTTGTCGTTCAGCCGATCGCGCGCGGTAGCGGTGGTGGTGGTCCAGCCCCCACTGAAGCCCTGGTTGCCGGCATAGAGGCTGCCGTCGGCCAGCTCCACCTCGAGATCCAGGGCGTTGACCTGTGCCTTGCCCGCAAAAGAAGACCCCGGTGCATCGGTCCACACCAGCATCACCCGCAGGTCGCCGGCCCGGGGCAGGTCGAGCTGGAAACTGCCCACCGCCCCCGGAGTCGCCGGCCCCGTGCTCATGTCTCGGTCGTCGAGCACCGTCAGCCGCGTCGCGGCATCCTCCCCCTCGAACCCCAGAGCGTCGTCGAGGGTCAGCCGGCCGAAGCCCTGGTTGTTGTTGGGCCGCGAGCCACCGCCCCCCGAGCCGGTCATCTCCCGCGCCGAGATCAACAGCGTGGCCTTGACCAGCGCCGCGCCGGGCTCGAAGCCGTCGGCGACCGTCTCCGCCCCCGTGGGGTAAAAGCCCCGGACGAAATACTCCCGGGCCAGCGCCGCTGTCCCGGCCACCGCGGGGGTGGCCATGGAGGTGCCCCACTTGGAGGTCCAGCCACAGGAGGTGCCACTGCGGGCCGAGGAGACCCCTGCCGCCGGAGCGGTCAGGTCGGGCAGCATCCGGCCATCGCCGGCGGGCCCTCGACTCGAGGCGGAGTACAGGCTCTCCCGGGACGAGCCGTTGCCCGAGGCCCCCACGGTCACCGAGTTCTTGGCGTTGGAGTAGATGCCCAAGGTGCCCTCACCGGGCCCCTCGTTGCCGGCGGCGTAGAGGATCAGGAAGTCCTGGTTGTCCCACATGAACGAGTCGATGGCCTGGCTGTCGCCGCCGTAGAGGTTGAAGCCGCCGCCCCAGGAGTTGGTGTGCACCCGCGCCCCCCGGCTGCGGGCGTCGCTCCAGGCTTCCGAAAGTGGGTTGGGCGGATAGACGTTGACGCAGTCGCCGCTCTTGCCGATGTCCTGCATCAGCAGGCCCGCGTCCGAGGCGAGCCGGCGAACCCGTCGCGATCGCCCCCATTCTCGCAGGCCGCGGAGCCGGAGACGTGGGTGCCGTGGTCCCCGGAGCCATCCGCCCCCAGGGTGCCACCGACCCAGGCCCGACTGTCCGGCACCTTCCCCACCCCGGAAAAGCAGTAATGGGCCGTGTCCAGGCCCGAGCCCATCACCGCCACCACCTGGCCGCCGCCGACGATCCCCCGGTCGTGGAGCGAGTCCGCCCCCGGCGTGCCCGACTGGCAGATACCCCGGGAGGAGTTGTTCAGCAGGCGGGGCTGGAAACTCGGCTCGACGAAGATCACCTCCGGCGCCCGCAGCAGGGCCAGCGCCTGGGCCGAGGCGTCGACGCGCAGGCGCAGACGCCCGCAGCCGGCAGCACCGGCAGGGGCAGGGCCCGGGAGAGCTTGTAGAAGGGGTGGGAGGGGCCGACCCACCTGACAGCAGGCTCGGCTGCCAGACCCCCGACGGCGGCTGCGTCCACCCTGGCCCGCGCTGCCGCGTCGGGAACGTGGCCCAGCCACTTTCCGCCGTGACGGCGGAGGATCTCCCGCACACGGACCGGGGCCGTGCCGGAGTCGAAGGCCACCAGCAGCAGCCCTCCCCCGCCCGGCGCCGCCCTCAACGACGGCTGAGTCCTCCCCCGGAGGGGATCACCCGGACCACCGGCCAGAGCCCTAAAGACCGCAGCATGCAAAGCGATGCGCCCGCCGGAGGCGGATCGACCCGCAGCATCCAGCAGCACGGGGCGCAGCGCGGGCCCGGCGGCGGCGAGAAGAGGACGACCATCACGGCCACCAGCGAGACGATGCGGATTCTCCGTTCCAAACCACTACCTCCCGGCCCGGAACTCTCTCCGGGCGCCCGGCCCATCTACCGCCAACGACCGCGAGAGTCTCTTTTTCGGCAAGGACTTGCGGCCCTCGCGGTGTTCCCCTATAAAGAGCCGCTGCCTGTCGCTGCTCTTTCCAGCCGCCGGGGCTGCCCTGCTGTCGGCCGCCTCGACTTTCTCCCGGGAGCGCCCCGCGGCCGCTGTCCCGGAGGGAATCCAACGTTGGCTTCCATCGGTTCACACTGCGTCTTGGAGATGTACGACTGCCCGGAGGGGCTGCTCAACGACCCCGCCTTCGTTCGCGAGGCGGTGCGTCAGGCCGCTGTGGCGGCCCGCTCCACCCTGCTCGAAGAAGTGCAGCACGTCTTCGACCCCCAGGGGGTTACCGCCCTGGCCTTGCTCGCCGAGTCCCATATTTCGGTCCACACGTGGCCCGAAACGGGCTACGCCGCGGCGGATGTCTTCACTTGCGGCGAGCACACCGAACCCCGCCGCGCCTGTGAATTCCTGGTCCGCAAACTCCAGGCCCGCCGTTTTTCGTTGCGGGAGATCCGTCGCGGTGCGGGAGCGGGGGATGTCCGTCCCGCAACCGAGCTACCGCCGGCGACCGACGATGCCGCGGAAATGACGGCCTGATCGGCTCGCTGCCCATTGCCCCCACCCGAGGGAGGTCATCCCATGCCCGGTGCCGAGCTTCGCGCTGACCTGTGGGTCAGCGAGTACATCACGCCTTGGGACGTCTACCAGCACGGTATCGTTCGCATCCTGGCCCATGCCCGCACGGCCTTCCAGGAAATGTCCATCGTCGAAACCGGCGCCTACGGCAAGGCCCTGGTACTCGACGGCAAGTGGCAGTCCTGCACGGGGGACGAGTTCCTCTACCACGAAGCCCTGGTCCAGCCGGCGATGATCGCCCTGGGCGCGGCACGCCGGGTACTGGTGCTCGGCGGCGGTGAAGGCGCCACGGTGCGCGAGGTGCTGCGCTGGAGGAGCGTCGAGCGGGTGACGATGATCGACATCGACGGCGAGGTGGTGGAGGCCTGCCGTGAGCACCTGCCGGAGATGCACCAGGGCGCCTTCGACGACCCGCGCACCGAACTGATCATCGGTGACGCTCTCGAGTACCTGGACAACACCGACCAGCGCTTCGACCTGGTCATCTCGGATCTCTCCGATCCGATCGAGGAGGGCCCCTCCTACCCCCTGTTCACCCGGGAATATTTCGAGAAGGCCCGCCGGGTGCTCCGTGACGACGGCGTCCTGGTGGTCCAGGCCGGCCCCGTCTCGCCCGCGGAACTGGGGCTCCACGCCCGCCTGGCCCGCACCCTGCTCTCGGTCTTCACCAACGTACGCTCCTACGCTTCTCACGTGCCCACCTACGCCTCCCCCTGGGGCTTTCTGATCTGCCGGGACGCGGCTCTCGATCTGCGTCCCGAGCCGGAGGCCACCGACGCCCTGCTCGCCGCGGGCACCACCGGAGGCTTGCGGCTGATCGACGGCATCACCCTGCTGGGCATGCTGCAAACCCCGGCCTACGTCCGCCGCGCCATCGCCGAAGAGACCCGGATCTACACCCTCGACGAGCCCCCCCGCTTCTTCGGCACCGGCCAGGGCGACCGATAGCTCCCGCCGCTCACTCAGCGCGAACGCCGCCCCTCGAAAGGAAAGCTCCGGGCCGCTCGCGAGAGCATCGCCCGCTCCCTGCTCCCCCGGGAGGGGGCGAGTCCTCCCCCGTCTGCCGCGACTTTGCCCCCCGAAGCTTTGCCCCCCGAAGCGTTGCCGAATACCCTACTTTCTCCTGTCACAGGTCCGCCCCGGGGCCCCGGGGACGAGACGAGGAGAGCGCCATGGACGAGAGGATCCGCCGACTCGGGGAAGAGGTGCTCCGCGAGCAGGCACCGATTCGGCAACTGACCGAAGAGGTGGGACGAGTGATCGTCGGCCAGCAGGACCTGATCGAGAAAGTGGTCATCGGGCTGCTCTGCCACGGTCACGTGTTGCTCGAGGGCGTGCCCGGCCTGGCCAAGACCCTGCTGGTCAGCACCCTGGCATCCTGTTTCGACGCCAGTTTCCGCCGCATCCAGTTCACCCCCGACCTGCTGCCCGCCGACCTGGTGGGGACCCTGGTCTACGACCCGCGGGACAACACCTTCCAGCCCCACAAGGGCCCCATCTTCGCCAACGTGATCCTGGCCGACGAAATCAATCGCGCCCCGGCCAAGGTCCAGTCGGCCCTGCTCGAAGCGATGCAGGAACGGCAGGTCACCATCGGCGAGACCACCTTCCCCCTGCCCTCCCCCTTCCTGGTGCTGGCCACCCAGAACCCCCTCGAGCAGGAGGGCACCTACCCCCTGCCGGAGGCCCAGGTCGACCGTTTCCTGATGAAACTGCTGGTGGAGTACCCCGAACGGGACGAGGAAAAGCTGATCGTCCGCCGCATGGCCACATCGGCCCCCCCGACGGTGCGGGCGGTGCTCGGCCCCGAGGATGTGGCGCGAATCCGCGAGCTGGTAGGGCGGATCCATCTCGACGAGCGGGTGGAGGACTACATCATCGACCTGGTGCGGGCGACCCGCAGTCCGGAAGCCCACGGGGTCGACGCCCGCGGGCTGATCCACATCGGCGCCTCACCCCGGGCATCGCTGGCCCTGGCCCAGACCTCCCGGGCCCATGCCTTCCTGCGCGGCCGGGGTTTCGTCACTCCCGAGGACGTCAAGGCCATCGGCTACGACGTACTGCGGCACCGCCTGATTCCCAGTTTCGAAGCCGAGGCCGAGGAGATCAGCGCCGACGAGCTGGTCCAGCGCGTCTTCGACGCCATCGAAGTACCGTGAGCCGAAGCCTGCCTGCCGCCGACAGCGAGGTGATGCGCCGCGTGCGCCGGATCGAGATCCGCACCCGGCGCATCGTCACCGAGACCCTCTCGGGCAGCTACCACAGCGCCTTCCGCGGCCGGGGCATGGAATTCGCCGAGGTGCGGGAGTACCTGCCCGGCGACGATGTGCGCACCATCGACTGGAACGTCACCGCCCGCTCCTCCCGCCCCGACCAACCCCTCTACGTCAAAGTCTTCACCGAAGAGCGGGAGCTGACGGTGATCCTGCTGGCCGACGTCTCGGGCTCCACCGGCTTTGGCTCGGGGCGCCGGCTCAAGCGGGAGATCATCGCCGAAATCTCCGCCCTGCTGGCCTTCGCCGCGATCCGCAACCGCGACCGGGTGGGCCTGGTGCGCTTCAGCGACCGCATCGAACAGTACTTGCCCCCCCGCAGCGGCACGACTCACGTGCTGCGGGTGGTGCGGGAAATCCTCACCTCGCCTGGGCGCACCGGCGGGACAGACCTGGCGGGAGCCCTGGGGTTCCTGCTCAAGGTGCAACGCAAGCCGGCGGTGGTCTTCCTCGTCTCCGACCTGATCGCGGGCCACTTCGATCGCCCCCTGGCCATCGCCGCCCGCCGCCACGACCTGGTAGCCTTCGAGGTCTTCGACCCCCGGGAGCGGGTCCTGCCCGCGGTGGGGCCGGTGCTGGTGGAGGATGCCGAGCGGGGAGAACGGCGGCTGGTGGACACCGCTTCGGCCGCCGTGCGCCGGCATTACGAGCAGGCCGTGCAGCAGAAGCTGGCCCGGGTGCACGAGAGCTTCGCCCGCTGCGGAGTGGACCGGGTGGAGATCGACGCCACCCGCGCCTACGACCGCCCCCTGCTGAGGTACTTCCATGCCCGGGCTGCGAGGGTGCGCCGATGAGGCGGCGCCGGCTGCTGGCCCTGCTGGCTGTCCTGCTCTTCCTGGCCCCGGGCACCGCCCAGCCGGACCCGCCGGCGCCGCCCCCCCCCGTCGTCACCCTCGAACCGGTCTTCGTCCTCGGCCCCCAGGGCCCCCAACCCTGGACCGGGAGCCAGCCCCCGCGGCCGGGCCAGATCGTGGGCCTGGCCCTCACCTGGCCCCCGGGCGCCCGCCCCGACGACCCGCGACTGGCCGCACCGAAAGCGGCAGTGGAAGGCGGGCAGGTGCGGCCCCGCCGGCTGGTACCCCGCGATTCCCGGGCCGGGGGCCGGGACGTGCTGGAAGTGCTGCTGACCGCCATCGGCCCGCTACAGGTCCCGTCCCTCGAAATCCTCACCGCCGGAGGGACCCTCGCCGGGCGCACCGCGCCCCTGGAACTGGTCACCGAGTCCCTGCCCGGTGCCGGTGGCCGGCAGCCCGCGCCGCCCAGGGGCCCGCGGTGGATCGGTCTCGACATCCCCGGCCTGCTTGCCATGGCGGCCCTCGCCGGCCTGCTGATCGCCGGGGCGGTGTGGTGGCTCCGGCGCCTCCGGCCCCGCAGCCGGCCGACACCCGCTCCCGGCCCTCCTCCTCCACCACCGGAAACCGTGGCCCTCGACGCCCTCGAGGCCCTGCTCGGTGAGGGCCTGCTCGAACGCGGCCACCTCAAGACCTTCAGCGCGCGCCTGGCGGAGATCGGCAAGGGCTACATCGGTACCCGCGCCGGTGTCAGCCTGCTCGAGAAGACCACCGCCGAGTGCCGCCCGCTGCTCGCGGCCACCGGTTTTTCCCCGAGCCGGAGCGACTGGCTGGTCCATTGGCTGGGCGAGCTGGACATGGTGAAGTTCGCCGGGGACCGACCCGCCGCGGACGTGCTGCGGGAAAAAGCCGAAGCCCTGCGTGCCGTCATCGTCGAAACATCGCGCGCGCGCCGGGACGACGAGGAGGGGACGGCATGATCCGCCTCCACGACCCCTGGGCGCTGGCCCTGCTGCTGGCCCTGCTGCCCCTCTTCTGGCTCTGGTGGCGCCAATCTCGTCGCCCGCCGGCCCTGCTCCACGCCGACCTCGCCCCCCTCGAGGGCGCCCCCGGAAGCTGGCGCATCCGCCTGCGTCACCTGCCCCGGGTGCTACGGGTACTGTTCCTCGTGCTCGCCGCGGTGGCCCTGGCCCGGCCTCAGTACGGCGTGCGCAATGAAGAGGTCACGACCCACGGGGTGGACATCGTCATCGTCCTCGACCGCTCGGGAAGCATGCGGGCCCTCGATCTCTCCCCCGACCGCCTGACCGTCGCCCGTCGCACGATCCGCCACTTCGTCCTCGGTCGTCCCACCGACCGGCTGGGGCTGATCCCCTTCGCCCGGGAGGCCTACACCGCCTGTCCGCTGACCCTCGACCACCAGGCCCTGCTGGCCCTGCTCGAGGCGGTGGACTTCGCCACCCCCGACGAGGACGGCACCGCCATCGGCCTCGGCCTGGCGGCCGGCATCGCCCGGCTCCAGGCCTCCGACGCCCGCAGCCGGGTGATCATCCTGGTCACCGACGGCGTGAACAATGCCGGCGCCATCGCCCCTATGACCGCCGCCGAACTGGCTCGCAAAAAAGGTCTGCGGATCTACACCATCGGCATCGGCACCCACGGCGTGGCCCGGCTGCCGGTACAGGGGCCGTCGGGGCGCTGGCGGGTGATCCCCGTACCGGTGGAGATCGACGAGCAAACCCTGACCCGCATCGCGGAAACCACCGGCGGACGCTATTTCCGTGCCGACGAGGACGGCAAGCTCGAGCAGATCTTCGAGATCATCGACGGCCTGGAGAAAAGCGAAATCCGCAGCCGGATCCACGTGGCCTGGTCCGACCGCTTCGAGCCCTGGCTGCTGGCGGCGGGGCTGCTGCTGCTGCTCGAGATCTTCTGCGCCCGCTTCGTCTTCGGGAGGCTGCCATGAGCTTCGGGGCTCCCCAGTGGCTGTGGGGCCTGCTCACTCTCCCCGCCCTGGCCGCGGGACTGTGGCTGCTGGCCCGCTCCCGCCGACAGCGCCTCGAACGCTGGGCGGCTCCGGGCTCCCTGGGCCGCATCGACCTGACCCGGCCCTCGTCCCGCCCCCTGTGGCGCAACCTGCTGGTGCTGCTGGCCGCGGCCCTGACGCTGGTAGCCCTGGCCCGCCCCCGCTGGGGCGAGAGCGAGGAGGAGATCCACGCCCGGGGCCTGGACCTGATCATCGCCCTGGACCTCTCCCGCTCCATGTTGGCCGAGGACGTGGCCCCCAGCCGCCTGATGATCGCCCGCTCCATGGCCCGGGAACTGGGCCGCCGGCTTCCCTCCGACCGGGTGGGGCTGCTGGGCTTCGCCGGCCAGGCGGGGCTGCTCTGCCCGATGACCCTCGATCGGGGCTCCCTCGAACTCTACCTGGCCGCGGCGGATCCCACGATCTTCCCCGACCAGGGCACCGACCTGGGCCGGGCGATCGAACTGGCCGTGGATGCCTTCCGCCAGCGGGCCCGGGCCAGGCGGGTGCTGGTGGTGATCTCCGACGGCGAGGACCTCGAGGCGGGGGCCATGGCGGCGGTGGCCACGGCGGTGGAATCGGGAGTGCGGATCTACACCATCGGCGTGGGCACGCCCCAGGGCGCGCCGATCCCCGAGCGGGACGCCGACGGCCGGGTGACAGGCTACATCCGCGACCGCTCGGGCCAGGTGGTCACCAGCCGCCTGGACGAACGCGTTCTGGCGGCGGTGGCGGAGGCCGGCGGCGGGGCCTACGTGCGGGCCACGGGATTCGACGCCGGAGTCGAGCAGGTGGTGGAAGCACTTTCGAAGATGGAGCGCAGCGAATGGGCGGATACTCTCTTCGTGCGCCACGCCGAGCAGTACCGTTGGCCGCTGGGAGCGGTGTTCCTGCTGGTCCTGCTCGAGGCCGGATGGCTGGACAGGAGGAAGACATGAAACAGACCCTCCGGGTCCTCGTCGTGTCTCTGGCCGTGCCGGCCGCCGCCGGCACGGTCCAGGCTTTCGATCCCGCCCAGACTCTCTACCGGGAAAACCGGGCCGGCATCGCCGCCCTCGAAAAGGACGACCCCGCCGCGGCCCTCGAGCACTTCACCGAGGCCCAGGCCCACGCGCCGGACGATCCGCGGGTGCTCTACAACCTGGGACTCGCCCTGGCCCGGGCCGGCAAACTGGAGGAGGCCGACCGGGCCTGGAAGCGGGCCGCCCAACTCGCCCGGGGCGAGCTTGCCCGGGATGCCTGGTACAACCGGGGGGTGGCGGCGCTGGCGGACAAGAACACCGCCGCGGCCGTGGACTCCTTCGCCCGGGCGCTGATGATCGATCCGACCGACGAAGAGGCACGGCGCAACCTGGAACTGGCCCTCCAGGCGGCCCAGCCCCAGGCCTCCCAGGGCGGGTCCCAGGAGCAGCCACGGGACCAGCCGCAAAAACAGCAGGGCTCACAGCAGGGCTCTTCGGGCGGCAAGGACTCGAAGCCGAGCAGCGAGCCCCGGAACCGACAAGACCAGGGGCAGCGGGACGGACGGCAGGGCGACCAGGAACACGACAGCCGCTCCGGCCGGCAGCCGGAGGCCCCGAGCCCCGGTGACGACCGGCGGCAGGCCCCGACCCCACCGCAGGAAGATCGGCCCGGCCCGGCCGATGGCCGGAGCCAGGCCGGCGACCGGCCCGCGGAGGGAGCCGGGGCGGATGCCGAGCGCCGGGATGAGGACGAACTGGCCGCTCGCCTGCTGAAGATGCTCGAGCAGAACGAGAAGAGCGCCCTGCGCCGAGCGCTCAGGCGCCAGCGAAGGGGCCCCCACGAAAAACGGGAGAAGGACTGGTGAAGGGCCGCGGGTGGATCGTCGCCCTCCTGCTCGGGGCGGGCCTGCCGGCCGCCGTGCCGGCGGTGGAAATCGACGTCCAGGTCGAGCCCCGCACCGTGCGGGTCGGCGAGGGCGTGCGGGTGCAGATCGAGGTCAGCGGCCCCGAGGCTTCCCGGACGGAAATCGGCTCCCCTCCCAAGGGCCGGCGCCTGGTGCCCGCCGGCGGCGTCAGGACTTCCCAGTCCTTCTCGTGGATCAACGGCAAGTCCAGCGCTTCGAAAACCTTCACCATCGAATACCTGGCCATCGAGCAGGGGGAGGGGCGGATTCCATCCTTCACGCTGCAAATCGGGGACGAGGCCCGCAAGACCGCCGCCGTGCCGATCAAGATTCTCCCCCAGTCGGCCGACGACCCCTCGGCCCCTGACAGTGAAATCTCCATCACCCCCCGCCTCGACCGCAAGAAGGTCTACGTGGGCCAGACCGTCACCCTGGATTACGTCCTGCGCACCCGTGTCAAGGTGCAGGGTTTCGATCCCGATCGCCTCGAACCCATCGCCGGCTTCATCATCGACGACGAGAAGATCGACCCCAACGCCACCGCCAGGGTCAGCCAGGACCGGCGAGGGCGGCAGTGGACCGAGTACGTGCTCTTCCGCCGACACCTGACCCCCACCCGTACCGGCGAGGTGGAGATTCCCGCCGTGCCCTTCGCCTTCGGGGTGCCCCGACGCAACCGGGACCGGCTGGGCTTCTTCTTCGAACAAAGGATCGACCGGGTCGCTCGTGTGGCCCCCGCCCTCAAGTTGCACGTGCGTCCCCTGCCCGAGAAGGACCGGCCGACGGACTTCACCGGCGGCGTCGGCCACTACCGGCTCGAGGCCGAGGTGAGTCCCGGCCGCGTGCGCGCCGGCGAGGCTTTCAACGTCGTGGCGCGGATCACGGGCGACGGCCCCCTGGGGGCCATGGCCGCCCCCCTGCTCGACCTGCCCCAGGACGTGCAGGGCTTCGAACCCCTGGAGGAGGAAATACCCACGGGCGGACGCCGTTTCGTCTTCCCCCTGGTGGCCCGGGCACCGGGGACGATCCGCCTGGACGGGGTCCATTTCAGCTACTTCGATCCGGATGCCGAAACCTACCGATCCCTTGCCTCCGGTCCCCTCGAAATCGAGGTCCTGCCCGCGGCAAGCCACGGAGCCGAAGCCGGGACAGGCGCTCCTCTGCCCGTGCGGCCGCAGGGTAGCGACCTGCGCTTCCTGCATCCCACACCCCGTGCGTTGCGCTCGAGGGCCACCGGGCTGTGGGATGCGGCGGCGGCCTGGATCGCGGCCCTGGCTCCGCCCCTGGGGCTGGGCCTGCTGGCCCTGGCCCAGGCTCTCACCCGGCGCATCGCCCTTTCGCCCGCCGGCCGGCGCCGGCGCTGGCGGCGGCGCATCGATGGCCACCTGGCACGGGCCCGCAAGGCGGCCTCCGGAGAAGAAGCCGCCAAGGAGTTGATCCTCGCCCTGCACACCCTGATCGACCACCTGGCCGGTGCCAGGCTCAGCGCTCTCGACCCGCCGCGCCTGCGACGACGACTGGCGGAGGCCTGCGGCGACCGGGAACTGGCCGCCCGTATCGTCTCCCTGGTCGACCGGGCCGAGGCCGTGCGCTACGGAGGCGGCAGTGCCGACACGGCACTGATCGATGCGGTGGCCGCCGTGGTGAGGGAGGCGACACGATGAAGAGGATGCCCGCCATGCTCGCGGTCCTGCTGGCGCTGAGCACCCTGGGCCCGTCCCGGGCCGCCACGCCCGAAGCCCTCTTCGCCCGGGCCGCCGAAGCCTACGAGAGCGGCGACTACGCCCGCGCGGAGAGCCTCTGGCAGCAGGTGGCCGACGGAGGGGTGATCCACGAGTCGGTGTACTACAACCTGGGCTGCGCCCAGGCCCGTGCCGGCCGCCTGGGCCCTGCCGCCCTTTCCTTCCGCCGGGCCCTGTGGCTCGCTCCCCGGGACGAGGACGCCCGGGCCAACCTGCAGTGGGTCACCGCACGGCTGACCGACGCTCCCCCGGACGAGGGCTTCCGGTGGCGGTGGGCACTGGCCCGGGCCACCGCCCTGGTGCCGGCCCGGGGGGGATTGATCGTCGGCCTGGCCATGGAGTGGCTGGCCGCCGGCCTGCTGGCCCTCGGCCTGCTGGCAGGCCGTCCCCGGCTCCGCCGGCCGGCCCTCGCCCTGGCGGTGGTCGCCGCACTGCTGCTGACGCCCGTGGTGATCCGGCTCGGCATACGACAATCCGAGCGGGGGGCGGTGATCCTCGCCGAGCGCGTGGAGGTCCGCTCGGGCCCGGGCGCGGCCAACCCGGTACTCTTCACGGTGCACGAGGGCTTCCCCGCCCGCATCGGGGAGCGCCGGGAAGGCTGGGTGCGGATCCGGGCCGCCGGGGGCCTGGCCGGCTGGGTGCCCGAAGGGAGCCTCGCCACCGTCCGCCCCGCCGCCGCGACCGATCGCCCCATTCCTGGCGACCGTCCGTCCCCGACACGAGGCGGGTCGGCCGCCCGAAACCATGCCCCGCGCTATGCTCAGGGGCTGAGAAATCCGAAACCGGGCGCTTGATCCAAGCGCCCCCTGGCCCTGGAGGCAGTCGATGACGACTCGCTCACGCGTGATCCTGGGTGTAGTTGCGTCCGTCCTGGTTCTCGCCGGTTCCCCCACGCCGGCGACGGCCGAGACCAGCGCCCAGCTACCCGTGGAAACCTTTACCCTGGACAACGGCATGACCTTCCTGCTGGTCCACAAGCCGGAATTGACCACGGTCACCGCCGGCTGGGTGGCCCACGTGGGTTCGGCCAACGAACGGCCGGGCATCACCGGCATCTCCCACCTCTTCGAACACATGATGTTCAAGGGAACCCACGTTGTGGGCACCCGCAACATCCAGCGGGACCTCGAGATCATCGCCGAGCAGGAGAAGATCCAGCAGCGGATCCGCGAGCTGACGGAAGTGCAGAAGGCCCGCTGGCGCAAGGGCGAGATCGACGATCCCTTCGCGACGGAAAACCGCACCCCGGAGCTCGAAGAGTTGCAGAAGAAGTTCGATGCCCTGGCCGAAGAGCAGGCCTCGCTGATGGTGAAGAACGAGTTCGACAAGATCTACACCGGCGAAGGCGGCTCGCGGATGAACGCCTTCACCAACCGGGACATGACCGTCTACTTCATCACCGTGCCGGCCAACAAGCTCGAGCTGTGGTTCTGGATGGAGTCCGACCGCCTGGCGCACCCGGTGTTCCGTGAGTTCTACACCGAGCGGGATGTCGTGCACGAAGAGCGCCGCCTGCGCACCGAGTCGACCCCCACGGGCAAGTACCAGGAGCAATTCGAGGCGATGTTCTGGGAATCCCACCCCTATAGCTGGCCGGTGGTGGGCTGGCCCTCCGACCTGCGGGCGATCAGCAAGCAGCAGGCCGACGACTACTACAGCACCTACTACGCGCCCAACAACCTGACTGCCGCCGTGGTGGGCAACTTCGACCCCGAGGAAGTCAAGCGCCTGGCCCGGGCCTACTTCGGCAGGATTGCCAAGGGTCCTCAGGATCCACCCCAGGTGGTGACGATGGAAATGGAGCAGCTCGCCGAAAAGCAGATGATCGCCGAGTGCGACTGCCAACCCCAGGTAGAGATCCTCTACCACACGGTGCCCTTCCAGCATCGCGACAGCTACGCCCTCGACGTGCTGGCCGAGCTGCTCAACGGCCGCACCGGCCGCCTCTACAAGTCGATGGTCCTCGACCGGAAGATCGCCTCCAGCGCCTCGGCCTCCCAGCAGAGCGGCAAGTGGGAAGGCAGCTTCTCGTTCTACGCCGAGACCAAGGGGGATGCCACCCCCGACAAACTCGTCGAGGCCTGGGACGAGCAGATCGCCAAGCTGCAGAACGAGCCGATTCCCACCGAGGAGTTGCAGAAGGTCAAGAACCAGATCCTCGCCGCTTCCTACCGCCGGCTGTCGAGCCCGTTCTTCCTCATGCTGCAGTTGCTCTACTTCGACGGATTGGGCGACTGGAGCTATGTCAACACCTGGACCGACAAGACCCTGGCGGTCACCGCCGAGGACGTCCAACGGGTCGCGAGCGAGTACTTCAAGCCGGAGAACCGGGCCGTGGCCCGCTACTACCGCAAGGCCGGCACCCAGGCCGAGGAGGTGCCCCCGGAGCTGGCCGACCTGCCGGCACCCATGCGGCAGAGCATGCTCAACCAGATCAAGCAGGTCCGACAGTCGACCAACCTCGAGCGCCTGGAAGAGGCCCTCAGCGGCATCCAGCAGCAAAAGGAGCAGGTGCCGCCCCAGTTCAAGGGAGCACTCGAGTTGATGGAGAAGACTCTCGGTGAGCGCATTGAGGAACTCAAGAGCGGTGAAAAGACCGCGGAAGGAGGTGAGTGATGAAACGCCTCGCGATCCTCGCGGCGATCGCCGTGCTGACGCCGGCGGCCCTGGCCGCATTGCCGGCGCATCCTTCCGAGCTGAAGTACGGCCCCCTCGACTTCAAGGTTCCCGATCCGTCTTCGTTCCGCCACGAGCTGGCCAACGGCATGGTGGTCTACGTCGGTGAGGATCACGCCCTCCCATTGGTCGACCTGTCGATCACCGTCCGCGCCGGCGCTTTCCTCGATGATCCGGCCAAGCCGGGCGTGGCGACCCTCACCGGGCGGATGGTGCGCCGGGGCGGTACGAAGACCCTCAGCGCCGAGGACTTCGACGAGAAGGCCGACTTCCTCGCCGCCCAGATCAGCAGTTTCGGCGGTGACATCTCCTCGGGGGCCTCGTTCAACTGCACGACCCAGACCCTCGACGCCTGCCTCGACCTCTTCTTCGACATGATCCAGAACCCCGCCTTCGAGGTCGAGCGCCTCGACCTCGAGAAGGAGAACATTCTCGAAGGGCTCAAGCAGCGCAACGACGATGCGGGAACGATTCTCGGCCGGGAATGGGGTTGGCTCATGCGCGGCCGGGACCACTTCACCGCCCGGCAGCTCACCGCCGCCGAGTTGGACGCGATCACCCGCGACGACCTGGTGGCCTTCCACAAGAAGTACTGGCTGCCGAAGAACATGATGGTCACCGTCAGCGGTGACGTGGATACCGGGGCGATCCTCGACACACTGGCCAAGCGCTTCGCCCCATGGAAGAGCGAGGGGCCCGAGGTTCCCTGGCCGCCGGCCGCGCCCGACCACACACCCCGGCCCGGTGTCTACTACGTGGACAAGGACATCCCCCAGGGCAAGGTCTACATCGGCCACCTGGGCATCCAGGACGAGAACTGGAACCACCCCGACCGTTTCGCCGTGGCGCTGATGAACGAGATCCTCGGCGGCGGCGGCTTCACCTCCCGCATCACCAACCGGGTGCGCAGCGACGAGGGGCTGGCCTACTCCGCCGGCTCGGTCTACCGTGTCGGCCGATTCTGGCCCGGCATGTTCCGCATCGTCTTCCAGTCCAAGTCGGCCACCGTACCCCTGGCGGCGAAGATCGCCCTCGAGGAGGTGCGACGGATTCAGAACGAACCCGTGAGCCAGGAAGAGCTGGACATCGCCAAGGCGGCCTTCATCGACACCTTCCCCCAGGCCTTCGAGTCCATCGAAAGCATCGTCAACACCTTCGCCGACGACGAGTACACCGGCCGCCCCCGTGACTACTGGAAGAAGTACCGCGACCGGGTGCGTGCCGTGACCGCCAAGGACGTTCAGAAGGCGGCCCGGAAGTACCTCCACCCCGACCAGGTGGTCTTCCTCGTGGTCGGCAAGTGGGACGAGATCGTCAAGGGCGACCCCGACGGCCGCGCCACGATGAAGGAGTTCTTCGAAGGCCGGGCCACGCGCCTGCCCCTGCGCGATCCACTGACGCTCGAACCTCTGCCCTAGCCCGGCTGATTCGTGAAACCGCGAGGTGAAATGCCGCAAATGGCCGCTGGAAGTCAAGCCGCAGGCCACGCATCGCCGAGTGCGGGCCGGAGGGCTCGAAGAGCCCGGCCAGCCGCCAGTTGCGGCGTTTCCTCCGAAGCGTTCACGAAGAACCCGGACTGTCCCCTCCCCGGAAAGAACGCTACACCGTAGAGCGGGTTCAGGGACGGCGGGAGCCTGGCAGAGGAGCGAGGGTCGCATCCCCCGGCTCGGTTGCCCGGGGGATGCTGTCGGCCTGCGCCCCGCCGTGGATCGGGACCCGCGGTCGGGAAGGGAGTGACGACGCCGGGGCCCGGTGGTCTGTCGTGGGGCGAGTACTCGATCGTGCGTCGTCGGGAGGGGATCGTGTCCGGCATTTTCGTCCATGCCCTTCGTGATCTCGCCGACTCCCGTGGTGGCGCGCGTCCTGCCGTCGAAACAGCCTCATTCGCCCCCCGATCGGTGAACCCCGTCGGCTTTCTCCCCACCGGGCCGACTTCATGAAGGGCTGCACCGGGGACACGATTTCCCAGGACGACGCGAGCGACTGCGCCCCGGCCCCCCCGGAGGGAGGAATGCCGCCGGAAGTCCTCGGCATGAGGGCGAGGAAGGCTCCGTGACGACGCTGTCCGGCAAGAGCGCCGGTTTTGCCGATGAGAATACGACCTATCGCGAGTTCACCTTTTCCGGTCGAACGGCCCGGGGCCCGGAACCGGTCGGAACGCTCGGGACCCGGACCTGGGCGGCGCCACCGTCGAGGAAGACGAGGCACACCTCGCCGGAGATGTTTTTCTTCGTCACCCATGGCCGGAACCGGGCGGGGCCCCGCCGGCACGCCGGGAGCCACCAGCGCCGGGACGAGAGGGACCCCACGAACCCCGACGCCGCCCCTGGGCGCCCTTCAGCCGCCGGACTCCAGCCGCTCCTGCTCGACCCCCTCGAGGGCCTCGGCGTCGATGTCACCGGTGGGGTAGTGGCCCGAAAAGCAGGCGTGGCAGGTGTCTTCGAGGGTGCCGGGATGTTCCTGGCGGGCCGATTCGATCAGGTCCTCCAGATCCTGGTAGATCACCGCCTCGGCGCCGAGGATCCGGGCGATCTCGTCGTAGTTCCGGTCCCGGGCGATGAACTCCCGGCGGGTGGACATGTCGATCCCGTAGACGCAGGGGTGGCGCAGGGGCGGCGCGGTGGAGGCCAGGTAGACCTTCTTCGCGCCCGCCTGCCGCAGCATCTCGACGATCTCGCGGGAGGTGGTGCCCCGCACGATGGAATCGTCGACCAGCAGGACCGAACGGCCGGCGACTTCCGAGGCGATCACGTTGAGCTTGTGGCGCACCGAGCGACGGCGCTCACCGGCGCCGGGCATGATGAACGTGCGCCCCACATAACGGTTCTTGACCAGGGCCTCCCGCAGGGGCAGGCCCAGTTCCCGGGACATCTCGATCGCTGCGGCCCGGGCCGACTCGGGCACCGGTACCACCGCGTCGATCTCCAGCCCCAGGCGTTGGATCTTCCGCGCCAAAGCACGCCCCATGCCCTCCCGCACCCGGTACACGCTCATGCCGTCGAGGTTGCTGTCGGGGCGGGCGAAGTAGACGAACTCGAAGATGCAGGGCCGATGGGTGGGCGGGGTGACCTGCTCGAAGAGCACTTCGTCCCCGCCTTCGCTGATGAAGACCGCCTCACCGGCAGCCGGCCTGTGTTCGACCTCGTAACCGAGAGTCTCGAGCACGACACTCTCGCTGGCCAGGGCGTGCACGACCCGGCCGTCCGCACCCCGGCGGGTGCCGTAGCAGATGGGCTTGATGCCGTAAGGGTCGCGAAAGGCGAACAGGCCCGCGCCGGCGATGAAACCGACCACCGAATACGCCCCCCGCACCCGACGGTGCACCTCGGCCACCGCGGCCAGGAAGTACTCGGCGCTGAACGGCCCGCCGGCACATTCGCGGGCCAGGGCGTCGGCAAAGACGTTGAGAATCGCCTCCACGTCGCACTTCGACAGCAGGTGGCGGCGGCCATGACGCAACAGGTGGCGGCGCACCTCGGCGTAATTGGCCACGTTCCCGTTGTGGGCCATGGCGATGCCGAAAGGATGGGTCACCACGAAGGGCTGAGCATCTTCCTCGCCCCCGGAACCGATGGTGGGGTAGCGCACGTGCCCGAGGGCCAGGCGGCCCCGCACGTCGGCCATGCGGGAGGGTTCGAAAACGTCCCGCACCAGTCCCGCGCCCTTGCGCAGGTGGAACTGTCCGTCGTAAGTCACGATGCCCGCGGCATCCTGGCCCCGGTGCTGGATCGCCAGCAGGCCGTCATGGACCTCCCGGACAGGGGCGTCGGTTCCGATCAATCCGATGAATCCGCACATGGCCGCTCCGCAGGTCGAGGCGAGAAGTCAGGGAAGCCAGAGCACGTCGCCGATTTCACCGTCGAGATCCATGGTCCGCTCGAGCCGCGGAGCCTCGGGATCCGACAAGTCGACGATCGCCAACTGCCGTTGGGCGGGGATCAGGACGGCCGCTCGCTGGCCCGAGGGGGACAGCGCAATCTGGCGTGGAGCCTTCTCGAACTTCAGGTCAGCCACCACCTCCCCGCTGTCCGGATCGAAGACCAGCATACCCAGGGCCGCCTGGCAGGTCAGCAACAGGTAGCGGCCGTCGGCGGTGAAGACACCTTCACCAAGGTAGTTCGGCGTGACGACCGCCTCGACCCGGTATTCGCCTTCGACGGCCCCCGAAGCGGTAATCCTGTGCACGGCATTCATCGGGTTGGTAATCACCCATCCCTCGTCGTGACCCGGCCGACGGAGCACCTCTCCGGGAACCGGCCCCACGGTCAGGGTGGAAGCCTTCATCGTGACCGGATCCAGAATCGCCAGGTCGTCCGAGGCCCTCATGCCCACCAGGATCTTTCCCGACTCGCCCAGGGGAGCGAGGGTCACCGGCCAGCCCCAGGAAACCAGCACCGATGCCGCCGGCTTGTCCCACGGCGGATCGAGCCGGTACACGGCGTGGTGATTCTGTCCGACCATCCACAACCGGTCCTCCCCATCGAAGAAGAGATCGAGGGGGGCACAGCCGATGCAGGCGGAGATCGTCTTGTCGGCGCGGAGAGTCCCCAGGTCGATGCGAGTCAGACTCGAACCCGGGGCCTCCGCATGCCCCCAGTTGGCCACGTAGAGTTTGCCCTCGTGAGCGGCCATTCCCCGGGGGGAAATCCCGGTCGTGATCGTCGCCAGCCGCGTACCATCGGGCCGGTAGACCGCGACCTGGTGCCGGCCGCGTTCGGAGAGGAAGATCCGGCCTCCTTCGGCGGCGCGTACCGCCCCCCACGGACTCCAGCCAGTCGACACCAGCGCCAGGACGGCGACCAGGCCCGAAGAGCGCAGAAACCGGGTTTGGAGCAGGTGCAAGAAATGTATCGATCGCATCGTGTGCCTCTCGTTGCCAGGCGGGTCGGCAGGTCCAGATCCCAGGTTCATGGAGTCGCTATTCTCGCCCTCCCCCCTGCGGCGTGCCAGCAAGGCCTGACCGGGCCGTGACGGGCGGGGCCGGCAAACGCCAAATCAGCCGAAATCACGGAAAAATCGTCATCTCGATCCCGCCTTTGTTGAACCGTATTTGCCCACTTCAGCCCTATCCCCTTGCCCACCAGCAGGTTGCTCGTACTTTCGCGGCCACCCGCAAACGCTTTCCGCCTTGATGGAGGAGTCCCGTGCACCACAACCCGGCCGGCCCGAACCTGGTTCTGCTCTGTACCGCGACGGTGGTCGCCCTGGCCCTCGGTGGCGCGCTGGCCACCCCGGTCATTCCGGGAAGAGCGGAGATCGACGCAGACCTGGGAACCATCAGCGCCCAGCTTCCCTCCGAGCCGGCGGGTCCCCTCGCCCCCTTCCACCTGGCCCTGGGCGCGACCTACCGGGACGTGGAACGGATGGCCACCCTCCAGCGGCGGGGCCGGCTCCGGGCCCGAGACGATGTCTACCTCCATGCCAGCCTGCGGCGCCAGAGGGGGGACGGCGATCTGCTACCGGCGCCGGATGGCTTGCGGGTGCTGGACGGGGATCTTTTCTTCCACCAGGGCAGTGACACGGCACTGGTGGAAGCCACACTGCTGGTGGAGGCCACCATCTCCCGGGAGACCGCCATCACCACCCTCGAAGCGTGGCTGGGAACACCGAGTTTCGAAGTGCTTCTGCCCGGCGCTCTCAACCTGGCCCTCGGCTGGCAGACACCCCGGGGCTACCTGCTGGCGACCTTCTCCGACCTGCAGATCTTCCAGATCAGCGCCTTCAGCGATCGGCCGGCGGATTTGATGGCGGGCTCCCAGATCGTCCTCTTCGAAGGCCTCAACGATTACTCCCGCGACCGGGCCGAGGGCCTGAACGAGGCGGAACTCAGCGCTCGCCTCGACGAGGTGGTGCGCTGGGTGGAATCGGCCCGCCGGGCTCTGCGCCGGGTTCGCTAGCGGATCTTCTCGATCTGAATCTGGAAAAATTCATCCCAGGCGGAAAGCTGGGGCGCGATCTCCGTCTCGATCAGCGCAGCGGTGGCTTCCCAGTCGTTGGCTTCCTGGTGCCGCACCAGGTCGGCCAGCGAGCGGGCCATGGCGCCGAAGTCGACACCGACGTCCTCATCGGCCCCCTTGACCTGGACCAGGTCCACGGCCAGGCGCGTGAGTGAACCGAGGCCATCGAGCAGGAAGCCAAGCTTGGCCCCCGCTTCCTGGGTCCGGCCTTCCCGGAGTCCGGCAATCAATTCCGGCGCTTCCCGCTGAACGGCACCGAGAAACTGCCTGGCCGTGCTCAAGGCACGCAGGGCCATGGACTGTGTATCGGTCTTCGCCTCAGGGGCGGCTTCTTGCTGCTGATTCATGAGAATCCTCCGCATCACGAGGGCCGACGACAGGTCGGCCGGGCGCCAGCGTCGGGATTCGGTGGCATCCGTGGCCGGTAACCGTCAAGATCCCGACTCACCGGGGCGCTCCTTCCGCTCCTGCTGACACGGCGATGCTTATTGCACGTCACGTGCCAGTCTTGTGAAACCCCGGGAATGCGGACCCGGCCCACGGCCGAACTGCTATCATCCCGGGCGGAGGCTCGATGGCTGGTCGTCTCTCTTCCTTCCCTCTGTTGCGCCTGCTCGTCCCCCTCGCCCGACCGTGGATCGGCGCGTCGGTGTGCGCACTGGCGGTGCTGGCAGCCTCGGAGGGATCCGCTCGGGCCTTCACCCCCCGCACCCGGGCGGAGATCGCGCGACGCGCCCTGGCCCTGATGCCCGACGGCCTCGAGCGCCAGCTTCGCAAACATGCCCGGGCCCTGTTCGCGGGAGCCCTCGAGGGCCTGGAGGCCGAACCCCGCCCCCTCGCGGCCCTCGACCCGGGCCAGGCTCCCCAACGCCTGGCCGGCGCCATCGACAGGGCCGCCCAGGCCATCGAAGACCGCCGGGGCATGGAAGAAGTCGCACGACGGTTCGGGCGGATCGCCCGCTGGACCGCCGACCTGGCCTTCGCCCTCAACGTGGGGCCCGACGACCCGCGAGAGGCGACGATCTACGACGACTTCGCCCGCTACGCCGAAAGCCGTCTGCCGCGCATGCGAGTCGTCTTCGACGGCTTTGCCGACCCCCGACTGGCGGCGGGCGAGACGGAGGCCTTCGGCCGCTGGATCGGCGAACGGGCCCGCCGGGACTACGACGGCATCCTGCGCAGCTACTTCCCGCCGGGACGCCGCGCCAGCCCCCAGGACTTCGACGACCGTTCGGTGGCCTTCGCTTCGGCCTCCCTCGAGGTGTCCCTGGCGGTCACCGCGACGGCCCGGGCCTGGCTCTACACCTGGAGACTGGCCCACGGCGATCTGCACGGCACCCCCACCTTGAACGACACGCAAGTTTCGGCACCTTTCCAGGCCGCCCCAGCCGGCGGAGAACAAACCGGAGAATAGAAACATGAGCGAAGTGAGCGATTCGTCGGCTTCCGAACGCGTGACGCCCATCCGCCGGGCCCTGCTCTCGGTCTACGACAAGGACGGCATCGTCGACCTGGCCCGCAACCTGGCCGATCACGGCGTGCAGATCCTCTCCACCGGCGGTACCGCGCGGATGCTCCAGGAGGCGGGCCTGAAGATCACCCGCATCGCCGATCTGACGGGCTTTCCGGAAATGCTCGACGGACGGGTCAAGACCCTCCACCCGAAGGTACACGGGGGCATCCTCGCCATCCGCGACAACGATCAGCACATGCAGGACCTGGGCCGCGAGCAGATCGCGACCATCGACCTGGTGGTGGTCAACCTCTACCCCTTCGAACAGACCGCACGCATGGAAGGCATCGGCCTGCCGGAGATCGTCGAAATGATCGATATCGGCGGCCCGACCATGGTTCGGGCCGCCGCGAAGAACTTCCGCGACGTGGGCGCCGTCGTCGATCCGCGGGACTACACCGCGGTGGCCGACGAGATCGCCGAAAAAGGCGGCCTGAGCGATGCCACGCGTTTCCTGCTGGCCCGCAAAGCCTTCCAGCACACGGCGTCTTACGACACGGCGATCTTCTCCTTCCTCAACCAGCTCGAAGCCGACGGCACGCGCAAGGTGGCCTCCTCGCTCTTCCCCCAGAAGATCGAAGTCGTCATGGAGAAAGTACAGGACCTGCGCTACGGCGAGAATCCGCACCAGCAGGCGGCGTTCTACGCCGAGCTGCAGGGCAACGAGCCGACCCTCGCCCGAGCGGCCCAACTGCAGGGCAAGGAACTGTCTTTCAACAACCTGCTCGACCTGGACGCGGCGATGGGCATTGCGGCCTCCATCGACGGCTGCGGCTGCGTGGTGATCAAGCACTCCAACCCCTGCGGCGCCGCCCAGGGCAAGGATCCGGCCGAAGCCTTCCGCCTGGCGCGGGAAGGCGACCCGGTCAGCGCCTTCGGCGGCATCGTCGCGTTCAATCGCAGCGTCGATCCCGAGGCCGCCGGGGAGCTGACTTCCATGTTCCTCGAAGCCGTGGTGGCTCCGGAGTTCACGCCCGAAGCGCGGGAGGTCCTGGCACGCAAGAAGAAACTGCGGGTCCTCCAGTGGGGCGATCTCCGTGACTATCGGCGACCGGGTCTCGATCTGCGGAGGGTTTCCGGGGGCTACCTGCTCCAGGAATGGGATACCGACGACGACCTCGCGGGCGCGCGCACGGTCACCAGCCGCGAACCCACCGAAGAGGAGTGGCAAGCCCTGCGCTTCGCCTGGCGCCTGTCCCGCCACGTCAAGTCCAACGCCATCGTCTTCGCCCGCGGCACCCAGCTCGTGGGAGTCGGTGCCGGGCAGATGAGCCGCGTGGACTCGGTGCGACTGGCGGCGGGCAAGGCCGGCGAGCGCTCGAAGGGAGCGGTGATGTCCTCCGACGCCTTCTTCCCCTTCCGCGACGGCATCGACGAGGCGGTGAGCGCCGGGATCACGGCGGTGATCCAGCCCGGAGGCAGCATCCGCGACAAGGAGGTGATCGCGGCGGCCGACGAACACGGCCTGGCGATGGTCTTTACCGGACGGCGACAGTTCCGGCACTGAGGACGCCGGCGGTGTGACGGCGGGCGAGTTCCCATCGCAGGCGCGCAGCGACCCAGGCGGCCTCCTCCTCGGTCAACCCGCGGCCGAAGACCAGGCTCGCCCCGTCGCCCCGCGCCACGAGAAAGGGCCCCGAGGGCGCCAGCGGCGACGCCGCCTCGGGCGTGGAGACGAAGAGTTCTTCCACGGCCCCGCCGTCCAGCCTCCGGCGGCGGGCCAACGGACCGCAACGCCACCCGAACCACAGGCCGCCCCCCTCACTGACGCCGACCGATTCCCGCCGTGCCGCCTTCCACGCCCCCACGGCGGCCGTCACCAGGGCCGGTACCACGGTCAACACGCCCATGCCCAACAGCAAGAGCCCCGAGGGTTGGAAGGTCAGCAGGGGAAGGGCGAAGAGAGCCAGGCTGACCGGCAAGGTGATCACGGGCAGCAGCAGAAGCAGCCCCCCCGACGCCTTGAGACCGGCGGGAGGCAGGCGTAGAAGGACCTTTCCGGCCTGCTCATGGATCTCGATCCGCCCCGGTGGTGGGCCGGGGTCCACCACGCCGCCCTCCCGGACCAGACGCTGTCCGAGGGACTCGTCGAGTTCCTCGGGCCGGCGCCGGACGGCGCCGGCGTAGGTGCGGTCGTCGAGGGGAATGTCCAGCGCCCGGGCCAGGGCCTCGGCGCGGCGGCGGGCACGCACCGGGTCGTGGTGGGAGCAAACGCGATGCCGCCGACCTGCGACAAGACGAACCCCGTAGACGACCTGGGAGTGCTGACTCGAACGGGAGACCTTGCGCACGATCTCCACGGCCTCGAGAGGTTCGAGACAGTCGGTACGCTCTCCGAGCGGCACGAAGACACCCCACCAGCGCCCCAGCTTGTGGGCGTAGGGATCGATCCAGAGCCCCCTCTTCCACCCCACCATCAGGGCTCCCCCCAGCATCAGCGTGAGGATCGCGGCTCTCGATCCACGGGTCCACACATCCTCCGGCAGACCCGTCAGCACCGCGGCCCCGCCGAGGAGCAGCGCGCCACCCAACAGGCGCAGAGCCCAGGGCGTGTCGTGCATGGAGATGCGCTGCTGCATCGCTACCCCCCCTCGGGAAAGGCCCCTTCCGAGGCCGGCAGCGAGCTTCCAGCGACCGGCGCATCCGACAGTCCCCCCAGTCCGTCCGGGCCCCATACGACTTCGTTCCGCCGGCTGCACCGACCTTGGAATCCCGCCCCCCCGCAGTGCAAAGACCGGATCAACGGACGGCTAGTCTTCGAGGGCCCGCAGGGTCAGGCGGGAGACGTAGAGTCGATAGGCGTCATCGAGGCCGCGACGGCGATAGCGCCGCGCCAGTTCCCTGTTGCGCTGGGCGTCCGCGTCGTCGGGCATCAGCTCCAAGCCGTCGGCAAAGAAGCGGGCGGCTTCGACCACGTCACCGGCTTGCAGCGAGCGCACACCCAGGTTGTACCACCCGTTGGCGATCCACCGCTCGAGCCCGGGAGGCTGATAGGCCTTGGGCACGCGGTAGAAGATGCGCAGGGCCTCCTCGTAGCTTCCCGAGTGGAAGGCGTCCTTGCCGATGGCGATGCGCTCCTCGGCACGCTGCCGCTCCCGGAGAACCCTCCGCGCGTTTTCCAACTGCTCGACCACGTCGAAGCTGGTGGGGTCCGCGTGCTGGGCCGCGACCAGCAGTTCCACGGCCTCGGACTCCTTGCCCTGGGCCAGCAGCCGTCGGGCCCGGGCCATCAGGCGCGGCACGTCACGCGCGGTGTAGACCGGCGCCTGGGGCGCGGGAGCCGGCTCTTCCCGGTCTTGCCGAGCCGCAGGCGACTCGGTGGATACCGTTGCGGACGCGTCGGGCACCGGAGCGGATGGGGCCGAACGAGAGGGGGCGGCGCTTGCACCGGCAACCGGCTCCTGCTGCCCCCGCCACCAGTCGTAGCCGTACCAGCCTGCGGCGCCCGTCGCAACGACCAGCAACAGCCCCGGCAGCCACCGGCGTGATCCGGCGGCACGCACCGAACCCACCCGCGGCCCGGGACGCCCGGCGTCGGGCGCCGGCGGACCGGGGACGCCGGGATCTTCCCGTTCCACCGGTGGTGTGCCGGGCTCGACCTGGCAGCCGGCGGGCTCGTCCCCTGGCGGAGGCGGCGGGGGCGGGGCCGCGGCGGGCAAGTCTTCGGTGGGGGTGGCCTGGGCGGCCGTCGCCTCGGGGGCGGCCTGGGCAGGCGGGGCCGCGGCCAGGGGAATCGACTCGATGGATTCGAGGTTCAGTTCTTCGGAGGGCGAGTTTCCGGCGGGGGCGGAGACCAGCCCCCGCGCCCTTTCGAGGGCCTCGGTGATTTCCGGATGATCGGGCACCAGTTCGAGGGCCTGCTCGAAGAGCGGAATGGCCTCGGCGTCGTTGCCGTTTTCCATCGCCGCCAGGCCTTCCACCAGCAGGCTTTCGGCGTGCTCGGCCCGGCGCTGGGTTTCCCGGCGGGCCGACTCGAGCACCTCGTCGGCCCCCGGAGCGTTCTCGTCGGTCGCCATGGCCCGGCTGGCCAGTTCCATGGCGTCGGCCAGCCGCCCCTCCTCGAGGGCCTGGCGGGCCTGCCCGACCAGGGGCGGCTCTTCGACGGCCGCGGACTCGGGGCGCGGCTGGAATTCCTCGACGGGAATCTCCTGGTCCAGGCCTTCGGCGGCGTCGAAAAGATCCCGCACCGTGCTGGAATCGGCCCCGGCGGACGGCTCCGGCGGGATCACCGGAACCTCCTGGGGGGTCGCCGGGACCGGCGGCGGGGCGAGATCCAGGTCGAGATCCAGGTCCACCGGTGCGGGAGCGGCCGGTGCGGCGCCGGCCGTCTTGACGGAAGCCGGCGCGGAAGTCACGTTTTCGACCAGGTCCAGATCCAGTTCGAGGCCGGCGGCAGCCGGCTCGGCGGCAGCCGGCTCGGCGGCACTCTCGGCCTGCTCGAGCAGCAGGGTCGCCTCGCGGTGGGCCGGATCGATTTCGAGCACCCGGCGGCAAGCCGCCAGCGCGGCGTCGTTCTCGCCGCGGGCCAAGGCCTCCCGGGCCTGCTCGAGGGAAGCGCTGATCAGGGTCGATCGCTCGAGTTCCTGCCGGGCCTGGCCGAGGAGCTGCTGGAGCGCCCCGTCCTCCGGGTTCCGACGGAGTAGCTCTTCGGCCTGCATCACGGCCTCACCGGCCAGGCCGCTATCGAGGGCCTCGCGGATCTTGACCAGGGCGGCCCGGTACTCGGGCCCGCCGCCCGAGGCCTGCTCGACGAGGGACCAGTTGTCCTCGGACAGTTCGGTCAGCCGCAAACCCTCGAGAGCGCGCTCGTCTCCAGGCGCGATCTGCAGGATCGCCTCCCAGATCTGGCGGGCCCCCTGGTGGTCTCCGGCCCTGTGGCGGGAGGTCGCCTGGGCGTGGAGGGACTCGAGTTGCTCGTCGAAGGTTGTCGTCTGGGACACGCGCCTCTCCTCGGCCTTTCGCCTTCGCCCTTTCCCACGGCGGTCCCCGCAGCCGAGGGCCTCGGCAGCACTGATGCGAATATAGGGAGCGCCGGTGGAGGCCGGCAAGGCGGGAGCGAGCTGGCGCGCGACGCCCCCCCACCCCCTTGAGGCCCAACCTCAAACGACCCGGGTTCAACAGGTTGGCCATACGCCCGGGGACAAGACCCGGGGCTCAGGCGGCGCCTTGTTCGAGGCGGTGGCGGGCTTCACACTCGGCCGAGCAGAGTACCGGGGACTCGCCCCCCGACCGGGGGCGGCGGGCGGCGGGCTCGGGGAAGTGAATGCCGCAGACGGCACAGGCCAGAAGGCGCTCGGGAGCCCGGGGGGGGGCCGAGCGCGCTCCGGACCCGGAAGATTTCATCTGTGGCGCGGCGAAAACGCGCGACAGCCCCCGGGCCAGCAGCCAGGCCAGGACGAAGAAGACAAAGCCGCGAATCAACCCCAGCATGGCTCCGAGTTTGATCCGTCGCGGGAAGGCCGTCAAACCGCCCTTGGCGGCCCGCCGACCCCTGGGAGACAATCCGGGCATGTCCTCCGACCCGATCCAGCTCTACGGCCTCGGCCGGGAGGGCCTGGCCGAAGCGCTGGCCCCCCTGGACCTTCCCGCCTTCCGGATCCGGCAGGTCTTCGCCGCCCTCTATCGCCGGGACTGCCTCGATCCGGCCCACTGGACGGACTGGCCCCTCGCCCTGCGGCAGGAAATCGCCCGGCGCTTCGTCATCGCCCGACCCCGCATCGCCGAAACCCGGTCGGCTCCCGACGGCAC
Source organism: Acidobacteriota bacterium (assembly GCA_030949985.1). Taxonomy (NCBI): domain Bacteria; kingdom Pseudomonadati; phylum Acidobacteriota; species Acidobacteriota bacterium. The sequence goes on along the minus strand of JAUZRX010000017.1, from coordinate 118,647 downwards.
GATCAAGGCCCTGGTGGACCTCCCCGGGGGCGGCCAGGTGGAGGCGGTGGCCATTCCCGCCGAGCGGCACGTGACCTTCTGCATCTCCTCCCAGGTGGGCTGCGCCTTCGGTTGCACCTTCTGCATGACCGCGCGCCTGGGCTTTCGGCGCCACCTCGAGGCGGGAGAAATCGTAGGCCAGGTGGCGGCCCTGCGAGCTCTGACGGCAGCCTCCCGCGAAACCTACAACATCGTCTACATGGGGATGGGCGAACCCCTGCACAACCTGCAGAACGTGCTCGAATCGCTGAAGATTCTCAGCGACGAACTGGGTCCGGACCTGCCCCCGCGGCGCGTCACCGTGTCCACCGTCGGCCTGCCGCCGGGTATCCGCGCCCTGGCCCGTCTGCCGCGTCCCCCACGGCTGGCGGTCTCGCTGGTCACCGCCGACGAAGAGCGCCGCCGGGAACTGATGCCGGTGGCCCGCAAGTACGCCCTCGAGGAGCTGGCCGAGGCGGTGCGGGAATACGGCAGGGGACGACGGGATCGCCCGACTCTCGAGGCCGTCCTGCTCGAAGGGGTCAACGACCGCCCGCAAGACGCCCGGGCGATGGTGGCGCTGGCCCGCGCGGCTCGGGCCAAGGTCAACCTGATCGAGTTCAACCCCACCCCGGAACTGCCCTTCCGACCCGCGCCCGAAGAGCGCATCGAGGCTTTCCTCCGCACCCTGGCCCAGGGAGGCGTGGTGGGCACCGTACGCCGCTCTCGCGGGCGGGAGGTGGACGGCGCCTGCGGTCAGCTCGCCTTCCGCCGCCGCGCACCCGGCACCCCGTGACCCGGCACACGGCGCGATCCGGCACGAGCACCGGAGGTCCGCGGATCCCGTCGAGACCGTGCCTTCTCGAGGCCGCCGCCTCGGGGCCTTCGGCGCGGACCGCTAGCGCGTACCGAGGTTGGCCAGGAAAGCCTCGTTGCTCTCGAAGGCCGAGAGCTTCTTGAGCAGGGCTTCGACCGCGTCGACCGTTCCCATCGAGGCCAGGGCCCGGCGCAGCAGATGCACCTTGGGGGTCCAGGCCTTGAGCAGCTTCTCTTCCTTGCGCGTACCCGTCATGTGGATGTCGATGCAGGGGAAGACGCGCTTTTCGAAGAGGCTGCGGTCGAGGACGACCTCGGTGTTCCCGGTGCCCTTGAAATCCTGGAAGATCACCTCGTCCATCTTCGAACCGGTGTCCACCAGGCAGGAGGCGATGATCGTCAGCGAGCCGCCTTCTTCGCAACGCCGGGCCGCGCCGAAGAAGCGTCGGGGATTTTCGAGGGTCCGCGAGTCGATGCCCCCGGTGAGAATCCGCCCCGAGCCGCGCTGTTCGACGTTGTAGGCCCGCGCCAGGCGGGTCAGGGAGTCGAGCAGGATCAACACGTCGCTGCCCGTCTCCACCAGGCGTTTGGCCCTTTCGAGGACGATCTCCGCCACGGACACGTGATTTCGCGAGAGTTCGTCGGAACTCGAGGCGATCACCTCTCCCGCCGGAACCCGGCGCCGCCAGTCGGTCACCTCCTCGGGGCGCTCGTCGACCAGCAGGACGATCAGGTGGATCTCGGGATGGTTGACTCCCACCGCATGGGCGATCTGCTGCAGGAGGGTGGTCTTGCCCGCCTTGGGCGGAGCGACCACCAGGCAACGCTGCCCCTTGCCGATGGGGGCCACGAGGTCGACCACCCGGGTTTCGATGGGCTCGGGGCCGGTTTCCAGTCGAATCGGCTCTTCGGGCGAGGTGGCGGTCAGATCGGCGAAGTGACGTCGGCTCTTCCAGGCTTCCGGGTCGCGACCGTTGATCTCGTGGATTTCGAAGAGGGCCGCGCCCCGACGGCCGGTGGCCCGGGCCTGGCCCTTGATCTCCACCCCTTCCTCGAGACGGCGGTCGCGAATGATGTCCGGCGCGACCCACACGTCGTCGGGTCGGGGCAGGTAGTTGGCCTTCTGGGTACGGAGGAAGCCATAGCCCTCGGGCAAAGTTTCCAGCACACCCCAGGCCTCCACCGGTTCGCCGTTGGCGACCGCCGTCGAGGTGCTCATGGCGGGAGCCTGGGCGCTGGCGTTCCGATTGCCCCGGTTCCCCTTGCCGCCCTGTCCTCCCGGACGACGGCGGCGGCGGCGACGACGATAGTTGCCCTTCTTGTTGCCGGACCCGCCTCCTGATCCGCTACCCGGCCCGTTACCCGATCCACTCGCCATGTCTGTCCTTCTTTTCCGAACCGCCAGGAGATTCAGCCTGCGGCTATCTGCTGTGTTCCTTCACCTGGAGCCCCGAGACTCTTTCCGCGCCGGCTTCACCACTCCGCGCCGCGTGCCGCACCGTCGGATGCGGATCGCGGGACAGCCGTGCGAGCCACCTTCGGGCTTCCGCGTCGCCCTTCCCGGCCAGAGCCAGCGCCACCCGCGCCCGCACACTCCAGTGGGAGTCGGTCGCCATCCGGGCCAGTTCTTCCCCGCCGGGCCGCCCCCCCGCCACGCAGACCCCGGCCAACACCGAACGGAGCCACGGATCCTCCTGTCCAGCCACTGCCGAGCAGATGCCCCAGTGCCGAACGAGGGAGGGATCCTCGAGCGCGAGAACGGCCATCAGCCTCTCCGTTCCCACCCCCCGCGAGGAGGCCGGGGCAGAACCCAGGGCCTCGACGACCCACTCCCGAGGCGCCGCCAGCAGGCGGCTGAGCGCGGTCCCCCGAACCAGGGGCTCGGGATCCTCCAGCCGAGCGAGCAGGTCGTCGAGATCTTTCCGGCTCTCGCAGGATCCGCGCCGCACGGCCTCGGCTCGATCGATGGGGCTCCCGGCGGGGACGGGCCGCTGCGCCGGAGCCCGGCCACCCGCAGGCGCCAGGGCCCGGACATCGGCACCGACCATCAGGAAAAGCGCCGCAGCAGCCGGCAGCAACCATGGCCGGGCGGCGCCCTCCAACCGCAGGCAGCCTAGCAGAGACCTCCGAGCACTGTCCAGCCGGGCGCTGACGCCGCAAGGGGACGCGGGGCGTCCCCAGCCGCTGACACTCCCCTCCCCGTCGGGGGCCGATCCTGATCCGAGCACGATTCTCCGCTCCACCCAGGGCATCCGTGGAAACCAGCCAAAACATTGAATTCAATACAGTTACTTTCCACCCAGGATCCAGGCCCGGCCCTGGGGCCCTCTTGTGCCCGATCCTGGCACGCATCTCGCATATCACTGGGGCAAGTCTGCCGGACGAGGTCCTCCGTCCCCCCTCGTTACGGCCGCCGGCGGGGATCGGCCCCGCCGGTTTTGTTTTGCCCCTCCTCCGCGGCACGACGAATCTGCTCCAGGGCGGTCAGCGCCGCACTCTGGTCGTAGCGGTTGTCCCGTCGCGCCATCGCCTCGAGGGCGGGCACCGCGCGGGGATCGCCGATGGCCCCCAGGCCGCGGGCGGCCCACGAGCGAACCATCACCGACTCGTCGTCGAGCAGGCCCAGCAGAGTCTCCAGCGACTCGGGCGCCGCAAGACGGGCCAGGGACTCGACAGCCACCTGCCGCACTTTCGGCTCGGGCTGACCGAGGGCCTCGATCAGCGGCCCCACCCCCGCGGGATCGCCGATCTCTCCCAGGGCCCCGGCGGCCTTGATGCGCACCACCAGGCTGGCGTCGTCCATCAACCGGGCGAGGACGGGAATGGCCCTCGAAGACCCCAGCTTGCCCAGGCTCGCCGCCACCGACGCGCGCACTCCGGGATCCGGATCGTCGACCAGGCCGGCGAGGAGATCCACGCCGACCGGGCCGGCGGCGCGGGCGACGAGGGCCGCGGCCGTCGAGCGCACCAGGGGCGAGGGATCGGCGAGGGACTCACGCAGGGCCTCGATGTCGAGTTCCTCACTCCGCGCCAGTTCGTACAGGGCACTGACCCGCTCTTCGACACCCGTCTTGCATCCCGCCGCAACCAGGGCTGCGGGGACCAGCAGCAGGAGTCCAACGCTGCGGACCGGCGATCGCTTCATTCGAAGTCCAGCGGGTTCTTGGGTGGGGTGGGATCCTTGCGGGCTTTTTCCTTGGCCAAGCGGAACTTCCGCTCCAGGGTCTGCCCCCGCTTCTGTTCGCTGCGGAAGGCGCGCAGGAAGTCTTCGTCCCGGCGGGACCCCGCCTCCTGCACGGCCCCGAGGGCGTCATCGAAATCACGGGGGGTCTTCGAGGCCTGTTCCGCATCGAGCACTTCCCCGCTGCCGGGATCGACGGTCAGGCGGCCCCGGCAGCACGGACAGATCACGATCAGCGGCAAGCTCGCCTGGGCATCATCCGCCATCGGCCGCACCTCCAGCAAGGTCGGCGACAAGGATCACCTCTTCCGGCGACCGCGGCAAGCGCCCGGCCGCGGCCTACTGGCAGCCCGCGGGGACCTGGCGCTCGTTGCCCGCGGTGTCACGCCCCGCCGTTCCCTCGCCGCCGGAGAAGGTACCGGTGACCAGGAAGAAGCGCGCATCGCCCGCGGTCGGCGCTTCCGGGATTTCCAGGAAGGCCGCTGGGCTGCTCGGCGAGAGGCACTGGCCGTAGAGCCCCCCGGTGGTCAGGGTGGTCACGGAGTCGGCGTAGACCGCGTAGCCGCTCGCGCCGCTTTCCTTGGTCCACTCGAGGAAATCGGTGACCCGTATGCGCACGCCCCCGATCTCTCCGTCGTCCAGGTCGCAGGCGTCACCCACGCCATCACCGTCGTTGAGGTCGGCCTGGTCGGCGTTGGCCATGTCGGCGCAGTTGTCGACATCGTTGAGAACGCCATCACCGTCCCGGTCGTCATCGGAGGCGTTGGGAATGCCGTCACCGTCCATGTCGTCATCGCAGGCGTCGCCCACACCATCGCCGTCCGCATCGAGCTGAAGCGGGTCGTAGGCCGTCGGGCAGTCGTCACAGACGTCCCCGATACCGTCGCCGTCTCCATCGGCCTGGTCCGGATTGGCGAGCAACGGACAGTTGTCCAGGTCGCCTCCCACACCATCGCCGTCCTGGGCATCGTCGTAACGATCACCGGGGAAGAGATCGCAGACGTCACCCACACCGTCATGGTCCGCGTCGGCCTGGTCGGCGTTGGCCGTCATCGGGCAGTTGTCCACGTGGTTCTGCGCACCGTCGGCATCCCAGTCGCGGGCCGCGTCTTCATCGCAGACCTGCGGCAGGGGCCGCTCGCTGCCGTCGCTGGCCTTGCCCGGCGTACCTTCCGCGCCCGAGGAGATGGTGGTCACCAGGTACCAGAAACTCTTGCCGGCCTCGGGCTGGTCGTTGATCACGGCCCGGGTCAGGGGAACCAGCGGGCGGTAGCAGTAGCCGGGCTCTCCGGAAGCCAGGCGACTGACGAAACCGAAGTAGACGTTGTAGCTCTCGGCCCCGGTCTCCTTCTCCCACTTCGCCTGGTCGGGCTTGGTGGACCGCTTGTTGAGCAGCAGGTTCTGCACCGCCCCGTCGTCCAGGTCGCAGGCGTCTCCGACGCCGTCAGGGAAACCACCGGAGTCGTTCTCGTCGAGCTGGGCCGGGTTCGGCACGTGGGGACAGTTGTCGCTGGCGTCATTCACCCCGTCGCCGTCGTCGTCGTTGTCGGTGGCGTTGTCCAGACCGTCGCCATCCACGTCGTTGTCGCAGTTGTCACCGGTTCCGTCACCATCGAGGTCGCGGTTCGAAGCATCGACGTTGGTCGGGCAGAGATCGCAGGCGTTGCCGAAACCGTCACCGTCGTCGTCTTCCTGGAGGATGTTCGGCTCGTCGGGGCAGTTGTCCGAGTCGGAGGGCACACCGTCGGCGTCCGAATCGTTGTCGGGATCGAGAACGAAGGGATCACAGACATCGCCGCGGGAGTCGAAATCCCGGTCCCTCTGGTCGGCATTGGGGTAGTTGGGACAGTTGTCCCGGCCCCCCACCAGTCCGTCCCCGTCGGCGTCCATCGGGTCGTAGTCCATGCCGGCGCCGCCGGCGAAGATATCGGTGCTGTTGGCCGGATCGTTGCGATCGTCCCGGTAGATCACCGCATAGGCATCCGGCCCTACCGCCAGGTCCACATCGAACGAATCGGCCGTTCCGGGAGCCGTACCCAGGTCGATACGCTCGAAGACGGGCCAGGAAAGCCCGCCATCCGTCGAGCGTGCGATGAAGACGTCCCGCCCCTTGGGGTCGGCCGGCCCGTTGCGATTGTCGACCCAGGCGATGGTCACCTCGGTGCCGTCGGCCTCCATGTCCCACCCCTCGACGGCCACCGTACCCGGGTCGACGCCCTCGTCGATCCGGCGGGAGGCGGACCAGCTCACCCCGTCGTCGCTGCTCTCGGAGAAGTAGAGATCGGCGCTACCGTCCCGATCGTCTTCCCAGGCCACGTAGATTCTCCGCGGCGTCCCCTCGGCCAGGGTGATCCTCGGCGCGGTGGCGCCGGCACCGGCCGGCGCGTCGTCGACCCGCACTTCGGTGGACCACGTGGCGCCGCCATCGGTGGAAAGCGCGAAGTAGATGTCGTCGTCACCGTTCCGGCGATCCTGCCAGACGGCCGCCACGACCCCGGCCGCGCCGCAGGCCAGCGCCGGGGCCGCCGCCTGGGTCTCGGAGGCATCGGCGGCGTCGAGACGGATTTCCGCGCCGACCGGCAAGAAGCTCTGGCCGTTGTCATTCGAGTAGCGCAGGAGGATGCGCCCCGGATGGGGAAGAGTGATCTGCGGATCGGGGTCCCGCCGGTCGCGGTAGGCCACGTAGAGTGTCCCTCCCTCATCGCGGCAGGCCGCCGGCTCGGTAGCTCGTTCGAAGTTGGTCTCTCCCCCGCCACCCTCGTCGATGTTGACCGTCACTTCCACCCCCCAGGTCTGCCCGGCGTCCATGCTGCCGCGAACGCGAACATTGCCGTAGCCGGTGGAGGGATTCGAGTGGTTGTCCTCCCAGATCACATTGACGATCCCGTCCCCCGTGGGCTCCAACAGCGCGCGGCGGGTCAACCAGGGACTCATCTCGTCGGCGTCGTTGTTGGTCACCGTCGCGGGATTTCCGGGCCAGGTCACGCCCCCGTCCGGAGACACGTGGACGAAGACCTGGCCCAGCAGATCCTCGAGCATCATCACGTAGAGCCGGCCTGCGTCATCGAGGGCGGGCACGGCGATTTCCATGCTCCCGCCATCGGCCCAGCCCGGAGGGAAATTGGTATTCAGCCGGACGTCACCGGTGCGCCAGGTTCCGCCTTCGTTGACCGAGAGGTTGATGTAGGAATCGTAACCGGTGAAATAACGCCGGTCCTGGAAAACGGCGTAAACCGTGCCGCCCTGCAAGATGACCCGGGGAGCGCGAGTCTTGGAGGTATTGACGAACAGCCCCTCGTTGACCTCCACCCTCGAGTCGGGATCCCGCATCAGCGCCGCACCGGAGGCCAGCATACCCAGCAGCAGCGCCACGACGATCATGACGCCCTTGCGAATCACCTTGCGATCACCTTCCATGCGGCGCATTCGACGACTCCTTCACCTGCGGCCCGCCCGGTGGAAACGAAGCCCTGACCGCCACGGCGGTGGGCTACCCGCCGGGCGTGGCACTGCACCATCTCGTCTCATTCCCCAGGCCGTGCTTCGAGGCCGCGACGGCCCTCCCGCCGCCGATTGGAACAGGGCGCCCCGCAGCCAGCCCCTCCCGGTGTAGCCAAGCCGAATCCTTCGTGCATATACCGTCATGGCGACCCGTTGTCTCCCCAAATTTCTCTCGGCGACGGCTCTTTTCTCCCCTGGCCCCCGGCCGGCCCGGGATCGACGGCGTTGGCACCGGCCGCGGGACACCGGCGCCAACGCCGGCCAGGCAAGGTCCGGACTCGCTCCATGGGGTTTTTGACGGCAAGACAAGGGGCCGGCGCCGCGAAGTGGCGGGGCTTTCCCCGGGGCTTTTTTCACTCACGCCGAGCCGGTCTCCGCCCGCGAGTCGCCCCGGGACGACCGGGGGCGCCCGCCGGGACTCCGGGGACCAAACCATCAACCCTTTTGTTTACAACGTCTTGTAAGGACCCCGGGAATCGCCCGCAGGTTCCCGCCTTTTTTCCTTGCATTCGACCGGAGTTGCGGGTTTATTTCCGGCCGTCAGGTTAGGTCCAACTGCCGACCGGTCCCTGCTCGAGCTGCCAGAGCATGGAGGGGAAGGTGGAAGGACGAGCGACGATTCCGGAGCCCTCCCGGCCCCCGCTTGGGGGTAAGGCGCAGGGGGATGGGTTCTGGCCACCAGGCAAGGGCCACGGAAAGCTCTCGAATCGTCGGAACGTGAATCGCGGGTTTAGTGAGGTTCGGGTTTGGTCAACCTAGAAAACTTCGACACTGGAATCCCCTGCGCCGTTCAAGGAAAGGAGCCCAATACGATGCGTCCGGCAGCTGTGTTGAAGATGCTGTGCGCCGCTCTCGTGCTCGTCGCCGCTGCGGCGATCACCGTGCCAGTGGCGCACGCAGACTTCGCCGAATGCGTGCAGGCCTGCGTCGACCAGTTCGACGCGGACAAGGCCGAGTGCGACCGTCAGCTTGATGACACTCTGGCCCAATTGGACCAGGAGGCGGATGACTGCCTCAACAACTCTTCCGACCCCATTGCGGCGGGACTCTGCCTGCGTGAGGTCAACATCAAGCGGTTTCGCGCACAGGCCGACCACAGGCGCTGCGTGAGTGTGGCGAATACTGTCGCGTACAACTGCTACCGGGACTGCCAGAACTCTCCTTCGGCTCCATAAGTCCCCGGAGGAACTGGCCAGTTTCTAGCTCTCGAGAGAAACACCAGACTATCGATCAAGAGAAGGCCCGGCTTCGGCCGGGCCTTCTTTTTCGCGACACCGGCGCTCCCTCACCCGCCGGCCTCCCGACAACGGGCCTCCGACAAAAAGACACCCTCGGCACGATGCCGAGGGTGCCAGACGGCGCGGGTTCGCGTTGCGGGGGGATCAAGTCTCTGGGCCGCGCCGCCTCCTACCAACTCCTGCTCAACTGAAAAGCGCCGACCGGGCCGTGCTGAACAGCCCCGGAAGGTACTCCTCGAGTTCTTCCACTTTCTCCGCTCCCAGACCCAGCATCTCCGTCGCCGGATGCGCCAGCAGGTCCAGGTCCTCGTCGCGGCCGATTCCCAACCCCAGGCGATGGGACAGGGCGTCGGCGAAGGACACCGTGGCGACGATCGGCTGGTCTTTCTCGGGCGCGGCGCCGGGGTCGTGGTGGTAACGCGCCACCACGGCCACCGGCTCGGGCAGCTCCCAGTTGCGGCAGAGGAGTTCGCCCGCCTCGCTGTGCAGGTCGTCGACCACCCGGGCCAGCTCGGCTGGCAGGTGCGGCGCCGAGACCGCTTCCCGCTCCCGCAAGGCCTTGATCAGGGCCAGCCTGCCGAAATCGTGCAGCAGGCCGCACATGAACGCTTCGCCCGACTCGATCCCCGCGCCATCGGCCACCATGCCGGCACCGAAGGCCGTCGCCAGGCCGTGTTCCATCAACGGCGCTCCATCCTCGCCGTAGACATCGGGATCGGCCATCTGTGAGCGCAGCACCAGCGCCAGCAGCAGGTTCCGGATCTGGGAGAGCCCCACCCGGGCGATGGCGAAGGCCAGGTCGTTGATCCGCCCACGGGCCCCGTAGAGGGCGGAGTTGGCCACCCGGAGCACCGCGGTGGCCAGCACCGGGTCCTTCTTGATGAACTCCGCCATCCGCGCCGCGGTGATCTGTGGAGAGCGCATCTCCTCGAAGATCCTCACGGCCACCTGGGGCAAGACCGGAAGTTCCGTCGTCGAGGAGAGAAGTTCCTCGAGCGTAGCGGGGACCTGCTGGAGAGTGTCTTGGCTCACGCGGTTCTGGCTCCTGCGGGGCGGTGGCGTCTGCCCTCTCTTGTCGGCACCAACACCGGAGCCCTTTAGCCCGCAACTTTCGCGCCCCACCGTCCTCGACGACCCGCCCCGAGGCAAAGAGGAGACGAAGGTGGAGACGCACTCCCCCCCGAAGGGGGATTTCGGTGTAGATTCTCGAGATCCCTTGCAGGTAGGGCGCAGGACTCGGGTCTTCCGCCTTCGCTTGCGCGCGAGATCCTCTGCGGTCCGCACGGCCGGCAGGCGTCGACCCTGCTGGAATCGAACAACCGGGAGGTTACGCCGGATCGCGCCATCGACCCGCAAGGGGGGAGACACCAAGAGCCGGCGGGGGGCAGCACCTCTCGCCGGCTCCGACGTACCCGACAGGCGATCAGCCCCGACCGACGGGGGTGAAGGCGGTCTCGCCGGTACGCACGGTGAAGTCCCGGTTGTCGGCCCCCACGAGCACCAGCCGCGGCCGGTGACCCGCCACCTCGTCCGGCTCCAGGTCGCAATAGGCGGCGATGATCACCCGGTCTCCCAGTTCCACCAGGTGAGCGGCGGCACCGTTGAGGCAGCAATCCCCCCGACCCGCGGGCCCTTCGATCAGGTAGGTGGACAGGCGGGTCCCGCGGCTGACGTTGTAGACCTCGATACGCTGGTAGGGCGCCATGCCGGCCGCGTCCATCAGGGCCCGATCGAGAGTCAGGCTCCCCTCGTAGTCGGGATCCGCAGCGGTGACCAGCACCCGGTGCACCTTCGAGTGGAGAAAGGGAATCTTCATCGCAGGTCGCCTCCACCGACGCCCGGAATCTCGGGCAGCAGCAGGTTGTCGATCAGGCGGGTCTGGCCGATCCAGGCCGCCACCAGCAGCAGCACCTCGTCTTCCACCGTCTCCAGTCGGTCGAGGCTGGAGGGCTCCACCGCTGCCACATAGTCCACCCGGGCCAGCGGCTCGGCTTCGAGGATCCGCCGCATTTCGGCCTCGACCCGCTCACCGGCAACACTCTCTTCCGCCTCGATCATGGCCTTGGCCGCCTCGAGAGCCCGGTAGAGCACGCCGGCCGCCCGGCGCTGTTCGGGGTCCAGGTAGGCGTTTCGGGAGGACCGGGCCAGGCCGTCGGCCTCGCGCACGGTGGGCTCGACCACCAGCTCCATGTCCAGGTTGAGATCGGCCACCATCCTCCGGACGATCAGCGCCTGCTGAGCGTCTTTCTGGCCGAAGACGGAGAAGTGCGGAGCGACGATCTGGAAGAGCTTGAGCACGACGGTGCAGACCCCGCGGAAGAATCCCGGCCGGCTCGCGCCCTCGAAGACCGCGGAAAGCCCCTCCACCTCCACCGCCGTCCGGAAGCCCGAGGGGTACATGTCCCTGCCCTCCGGGCAGAAGAGGAAGTCGACGCCTTCCTCGATGCAGAGATCGGCGTCCCGGACCAGGTCGCGAGGATAGGTGTCGTAATCCTCCGCCGGACCGAACTGCTTGGGGTTGACGAAAATCGAGACCACCACCACGTCGCCCAGCTGACGCGCCTTGCGAATCAGGGCCAGGTGCCCCTCGTGGAGCGCCCCCATGGTGGGCACCAGGGAGATCTTCCGCCCCCGGCTGCGAATCTCCCGGGAAATCTCGCGCATCAGGTGCACACGGCGAACCAGTTCCATCCGTTGGCTTCTCCCTCAGCCGAGGCGACGGGAATCCTGGCGGCCCTTGTCGCGGGCCGCCAGCGCCTCGGCGGTTTCCCGGGGCAGGCGGTAGGCGTGGCGCGGCGTGGGAAAGGCCCCCGAACGCACCTGGTCGGCGAAGGCCGACACCGCCGAGACGGCCTGACGGCGGAGATCGGCGTAGGCCTTGACGAACTTGGGCAAGGGACCGTCTCCCAGGCCCAGCAGGTCGTGGAAGACCAGCACCTGTCCATCGCAGTCGGCGCCGGCACCGATACCGATGGTGGGCACGCCCACCTGCGCGGTGACCCGGCGCGCCACCTCCGCCGGAACCCCTTCGAGGACCAGGGCGAAGACCCCGGCCTCCTCGAGAATCCGGGCGTCTTCGAGCAGAGCATCGACCTGTTCGAGAGCCCGACCTTGAACCCGGTAACCACCCATGGCGTTGAGCGACTGGGGCGTCAGCCCCAAGTGCCCCATCACCGGGATCTCGGCGCCGACCAGCGCCTCGATCACCTCCCGGCGGCGACGGCCGCCTTCGAGCTTGACCGCCTCGGCGTGGCCCTCCCGCACCAGGCGCCCGGCGGCACGAACCGCATCGGCGGGACCGGTGTGGTAGCTGAGGTAGGGCATGTCGGCCACCACCAGGGCCTGGGGACGGGTGCGGGCCACCGCGGCGGTGTGCCGGACCATGTCCTCCAGATCGACCCGCAGGGTGTCCTCGTAGCCCAGCACCACCATGGCCAGGGAATCGCCGACCAGCAGCAGGTCGACCCCCGCCTCGTCGGCGATGCGGGCCGAGGGCGCATCGTAGGCGGTGAGCATCACCAGGGGGCGCACGCCCTTGCTGGCCATGATGCCGGGAACGGTGATCTTGCGCGGAGCGGCGGCTCGCGGCGAGGCGCCGTCCTGGGGACCGTAGACCATCTGTCCTCCCACCTCCCCGCCGGCAGGGCCGGTCGCAGGATGGGGCTGGTCGGGTGCCGGGCAGGATCCGGCTCGTCGGAAGAGCGGGCTGCCGTGGTGCCGGTCCCCCAAGGGGAGATCCGGCCCCGCGCCCGGGATCTTCCAACCGCCCGGACAGTTCCGCGGCGGACCGGGCTAACCCTCACACCCAGTTGATTTTCGGCAGAGTTTAGCAGCCGCCCGGGCCGTAAGCCAGCGCCGCGGACCGGCCCCCGACCAACGGGCGTGGAGATCAGGGGCGGTAGTACTCCACCCCTCCCCGCTCCATGGCCTGGATCCTGGAGGCCAGATCGTCGAGCTGGGCTTCGTGCTCGAGGGGGTTGATCTCGTTGGTGTCCACCACCAGCAGCGGCGCCTGGTCGAAGTGGAAGAAGAAGTGGTCGTGGGCCTGCACCACCTGCTCGAGATAGGTGTCGGAGATCCGCCGCTCGGCCTGGCGGCCCCGGCGTTGAATGCGGGTGATCAACGTGTCGACCCGGGCCTGGAGGTAGACCACCAGGTCGGGTCGGGGAATCTCGGTGACGAGGTGCTCATAGAGCTTCTCGTAGGTCGCCAGTTCCGAGTCGTCCAGATTGATGTAGGCGAAGATGCGGTCCTTTTCGAAGAGATAGTCCGAGACCACGGTCTGCTGGAAGAGGTTGCCCTGGGCCAGGTGCCGGAGCTGCTGATGCCGGGAGATCAGGAACCAGATCTGGGTCGGGAAAGCCGAGCCCCGCCGATCTCCATAGAACTGCTCGAGAAAGGGGTTGTCGGTGGGCTCCCGCACCAGGCGGGCATCGAAGCGTTCGGCCAGGCGCTCGGCGAGCACCGTCTTGCCCACACCGATGGGCCCCTCGATAGCGATGTACCGTGGCGTCACCCCGTCCGCTCCTCGCTCGGGTCTCCCGGCCCGGCCGGGGCGGGTTCCGGACTCCCCCCGGCCGGGATGTCGATCCTACGGGGACTGTCCGGCGCGGAGCAAGGGGCCAGGGCGGCCAGGCGCTCGGCCACCGTCGCCGAGGTCGGCGGAAGTTCCAGGTGGGGCAGGATTTCCGCCAGTGGCGCGAGGACGAAGCGTCGTGCGGTCATTCGCGGATGGGGCAGCACCAGACCCGGCTCGTCGACTTCCAGCGGGCCGTAGACCAGCAGGTCGATGTCCAGCACACGGGCTTCCCAGCGCCGCCGGCGCCGGCGTCCACAACGGCGCTCGATGGCGAGACCCAGATCGAGCAGCTCGCGGGGGGCCAGGGGGCAACGCCCCGAGGGCCCGGCGAGGACCTGGTTGAGGTAGGGCCCCTGCCCGGGAGGACCGCCCTCGGCGGGACTCTCGTAAATCCCCGAAGCCAGGGTCCAGGGCCACCCTCCGCGCCGCAATTCCCGTCGGGCCCGGCCCAGCCACTGCTCCCGGTCCCCCAGGTTCGATCCCAGGGCGACGACCACCCAGCCTTCCATGCCCCGGCCTCCCGAACCCGGCCTGTTTGACACCCTCGGCCGGCAGACATAGCATCCGCAACGCTCCGCTCGCCGCCGCGAGACGCGGTGGTGCGGCGAAGGGAGATTGTCGCATGCCGAAGCGGAAGGCCGGTTCCACCTCCTCCAGCACCACCACGGTCCCAAGCACTTTCGCCGCCGCGGAAAAGGCTTATTCCAGTGCCATGCAGCTCTTCTCCGTCAAGCGGGATTTCGCCGCGGCCATCAAGGCGTTCGAATCTTTTCTCGAGCAGTTCAGCGACGACGACACGGTTCTCGAGCTGGTTGATCGCGCCCGCTCCCACCTCGCAGCCTGCCGCCTGAAGACCTCTCCGCCCGCGGCCAACCCCTCCACGGGGGCCGAGTGGCTGACCCAGGCCGTGGTCCTGTCCAACGAGGGTCGCACCGACGAAGCCATCGAGGCCTACGAAAAGGCCTTGGCATCCGGCGCGGAAGAGGCGAAGGTTTACTACGCCCGGGCTGCGACCCTGGCGGCAGCGGAGCGGAACGACGAGGCCATGGAAAGCCTGAGGCTGGCCCTGGCGGCCGACCCGGAGAATCGGAATTTCGCCCTGGGCGACCCGGACTTCGAGCGGCTGCGGGAACTGGCCGGATTCGTCGAACTCGTCGAACCTCCGCAGAGCGCCGGCACCGGGCCTGAGGAGGCATACCAGGATGGCCCGGAAACCGAGCCGAACCAGGGCGTCTGAAAGCTCCCCATCCCTCGTCGCCGTGATCCTCGCCGCGGGCGAGGGCAAGCGCATGAAATCCGCCCTGCCCAAGGTGCTGCACCCGGTGGCGGGCCGGCCGATGGTCGAGCACGTGGTGCTCGCCGCCCGCCGGGCGGGAGCCACACGGGTGGTCGTGGTGGTGGGCCACGGAGGCGGGGAAGTCGAACGTGTCCTCCGCGCGCGCGTCGACGGACCGGACCTGCGATTCGCCACCCAGCGGCAGCGTCGGGGAACCGCCGACGCCGTCTCCGCCGCGGCGGGACACCTGCGGGGCGTCCGTGGCGAGGTGCTGATTCTCTGCGGGGACGTCCCCTCCCTCCCCGGTCGCGCGCTGAAGGACCTGGTGCGCCGGCACCGGCGGCGGCGCTCGGCCCTGACCGTGCTCACCGCGGCCCTCGACGACCCCGCCGGCTACGGCCGCATCGTGCGCGGTGAAGACGGCACCATCGAGGCCATCGTCGAGCACCGGGATGCCGACCCGCAGCAGCGGGCGATCCACGAAATCAACACGGGGACCTACTGCGCCACCTGGCCGGCCCTGCGCCGGGCCCTGCGGCGCATCCGCCCCGACAACGCCCAGGGCGAGTACTACCTCACCGATGCGGTACGGGAACTGCTGGCCGAAGGCCTGCGCGTCGAGGCCTGCCTCCACCAGCACCCGGCCGAGGCCCTGGGAGTCAACAGCCGGCGGCACCTGGCCGAAGCCCACCGGGTGCGCTCGGCCCAGGTCCTCGACGAGCTGATGGCCCGGGGAGTGACGATTCTCGACCCGGCCACCACCTGGGTGCACGACACGGTGCGCATCGGACGGGACACGGTCATCCATCCCGGCGTCTGCCTGGAGGGCGCCACGCGCATCGGCAAGAACTGTGTCGTGCGCAGCGGCTGTCGACTGACCGACGTGGACGTGGCCGACCGCGCGATCCTGCTGGAGGGCACGGTGGCCACCGACAGCAGCATCGGCGCCGGCACCCAGGTCGGTCCCTACGCCCACCTGCGACCCGGCACCCGGCTCGGCCCGGCGTGCAAGGTGGGCAATTTCGTCGAAACCAAGAAGGCCCGTTTCGGCCGCGGTTCGAAAGCCTCGCACCTGAGTTACATCGGCGACGCCGAGGTGGGGCGGCAGGTCAACATCGGCGCCGGCACCATCACGTGCAACTACGACGGAACCCACAAGCACCGCACCGAACTGGGCGACGGCGTGTTCATCGGCTCGGACACCCAACTCGTCGCGCCGGTGCGGGTGGGCAAGGGCGCCTACGTGGGAGCCGGGGCGACGATCACCCGGGACGTGCCGGCGGGCGCGCTGGCGATCAGTCGGGCCGAGCAGAAGAACATCGAGGGCTGGGTCGCCCGCAAGAAGAGAAAGATGGCCGCAAAGCAACAGGGGGGCGGCGGCAAGTCCCGCCGCTGATCGCGGGAGAGGAGAGCACAGATGTGCGGAATCGTTGGATACGTGGGCTCCCGCAACGCGGCGGAAATCCTGGTCGGAGGCCTCAGGCGGCTGGAATACCGGGGCTACGACTCGGCCGGCATCGCCCTGGCCTGCGGTGAAAAGCTCGAACTGCGACGCGCGGCGGGCAAGTTGCGGGACCTCGAGGAAGCGATCCAAGCGGCACCGGTACCGGAAAGCGGCCACGGCATCGGCCACACCCGTTGGGCGACTCACGGCAGACCCACGGAGGAAAACGCCCATCCCCACCGGGACGCCGACGACCGCGTCGTGGTGGTGCACAACGGGATCATCGAAAACTACCTGGAACTCAAGCAGGAACTCGGGGCCCAGGGCGAGTCTTTCCGCTCGGAGACCGACAGCGAAGTCGTCGCCCACCTGATCGCCCGGGAGATGCGCGCCGGCAAGAACATCACCGAGGCGCTCCGGGCCACGGCCCGCCGACTGGAGGGCATCTACGCCATCTGCGCGATGAGCGTGGACGAGCCGGGCGTGGTGGTCGGCACCCGCATGGGCCCGCCCCTGGTGGTGGGCCGGGGCGAGGGCGAGAATTTCCTCGCCTCGGACGTCACCGCCCTGCTCGAACACACCCGCGACGTGCTCTTCCTGGTCGACGGGCAGATCGCCACCCTCACCGCTGACGGCATCACCCTGACCGACGCCGAGGGCGGAGAGGTGGAGTGCACGTTCCAGCGCATCGCCTGGGACCCGATCCTGGCCGAAAAAGGCGGCTACCGCCACTTCATGCTCAAGGAGATTCACGAGCAGGCCCGGTCGATCAACGAAACCATGGCCGGCCGCATTTCCCTCGAACAGGGCGACGTGTTCTTCGCACCCGAAGAGTTCCCCCTGACCGACGCGGACCTCCAGGGCATCGAGCGGATCTACCTGATCGCCTGCGGCACCTCCTGGCATGCTTGCCTGGTGGCCAAGTTCATGCTGGAGAAGCTCACCGGCGTCCCCACGGAGGTGGACTATGCCTCCGAGTTCCGCTACCGCGAGCCGCTGGTCGGCCGCGGCACCCTGATCACCATCGTCACCCAGTCGGGAGAAACCGCCGATACCCTCGCCGCCCTGCGGGAGGCCAGCTCCCAGGGAGCGCGTT
The DNA here is from genome assembly GCA_030949985.1 of Acidobacteriota bacterium. Lineage (NCBI taxonomy): Bacteria > Pseudomonadati > Acidobacteriota > Acidobacteriota bacterium. Next base: position 101,498 of record JAUZRX010000017.1, on the reverse strand, counting down.
CGATCGCGATCTGCAACGTCCTGGGCTCGACGGCCACGCGGGAGGCCGAAGGGACGATCCTGACCCACTGCGGCCCGGAGATCGGCGTGGCCTCCACCAAGGCCTTCACCGCCCAGCTCGTCGCCCTGCTGCTGATGAGCCTGCGCATGGGCCTGGCCCGGGGCACCCTGAGCCACGACCAGGTACGCGGGCACCTCACGCGCCTGGTGCAACTGCCATCCCTGGTCGAGCGCTGCCTCGAGAACGACGAGAAGATCCAGGAGATCGCGCGGAGCTACAAGGACGCCCAGGACTTCCTCTACCTGGGACGGGGCGTCAACTACCCCATCGCCCTCGAAGGGGCGCTCAAGCTCAAGGAAATCTCCTACATCCACGCCGAGGGCTACCCCGCCGGCGAGATGAAGCACGGCCCCATCGCCCTGATCGACGAAGACCTGCCCGTGGTGGCCCTGGCCCCGAAAGACAGGGTGTTCGAAAAGATGCTGGCCAACATGGAAGAGGTGAAGGCCCGGGGCGGCACCCTGATCGCCGTCACCACCGAGGGCGCGGGCGACATGGGCGGCAAGGCCGACCACGTCCTCGAAGTGCCCGAGAGTTCCGACTTCCTCGAACCGATCCTGCTGGTTCTGCCGCTACAGTTGCTGGCCTACCACATCGCCCTGCTCCGCGGCTGCGACGTGGACCAGCCCCGCAACCTGGCCAAATCCGTCACCGTGGAGTGAGGGGCGCGAAGGCCCCTCCCCCGGTGCAGCCGGTGCCGACGGGATGCGCGGCCGAAGGGCTGTAGACTCGCGCCATGATCCGCCTGCCGCCATCGTCCCGACCGGGGCCGCCTCCGGGGCTGCATCGCCTGCTGACCGCGCCCCTGGTGGGCGCGATGACCGTGATCGCCTCGGCCATCGCGATGGCCCTTCAGGGCGCGCTGCACGATCCCCTGCGGACGGGCTGGCTGCTGGCCCTGGCGGCGGTGGGAGGCGCCGTCGCGGGAGCGATGGTGGGAGGAGGGCCCCGGCGCCTGGTGGTTCCGTCCGCGGCGCTGGCCAGCACCGCCACCTGCGTGCTCCTGGTGTTGCGCTGGGCCCGCTGGGCCGATGCCGGCGTCGGCCGCTACCTGCTCCGCTGGCTCCCCCTCGCCGCGCCGCTGCTCTTGGGGCTCTGCCTGCTGTCCGCCGCCGCGGGAGCGTGGCTGCGCACCCGCCTCGAAGATTGACCGGTCAGCGAGCCACGCCCCTCAGGCGCTGCCAGCGCCGCAGGACCCGGCGGTCCATACCCTCGCCACGGGGGGCGGCGTCTCGACGACTGACCCGCCGGGGCCGGGCGGCGAGCGTGCTGGGAGCGAGCCGATCCCGGGGAGCGTCACGCCTGCCGCCGAGGGTCGCCCGCAGCCGATCCCATGACTCGAGGGCGTTCCGATCGTCTCCCCGCCGATGCCACGGCTCACGGGGCAGAGCCCGGGCGACTTCCGCCAGGCGAGGGTAGGAAAGGCGTGCCGAAGGCCTCGAGAAAGCGCGGGTCCCGGGCTCCGCAAGCGCCACGGCCCGATCGGGGCGGGGCAGAGCGGCGCCCGCGGCCGGCATGGCCAGGGTCGACACCAGAGCGACGAGCAGGAGCCGGGCCCCTCGCCTGCGCTGCGGTCGACCTTGTTGGCGCGTTCCCATGGATCCCTGCTTTCTCCTGGCCTTCGGCCGGCGGGCGTCGCGGCCTCGTCCCGGCTGCGACGCCGCCACCCTTCGCAAGGGGCGTACCAGCATTCAATGCGTTGAAAACAAAGGAAGTCAGCTTGGCGTCCCGGCCGGGGGAGGACAGTTCTTCCGGACAGAGTGTCCGAACTCCTGTCTTCGGCGGTTGCCCCCGTCCCGCGGGATGGCCACAATGCCGGGCGCGCGCTGCCACGGCGTCGTTTCCCCGGGAAGGTGCATGTTCGACCAGGAAGAAATCCTCGGCCGCCTCAACGACGCCCAACGCGAGGCCGTGCTGCATACCGACGGCCCCCTGCTGATCCTCGCGGGCGCCGGCTCGGGCAAGACCCGCGTCATCACCCACCGCATCGCCTGGCTGGTCGCCACCCGGGGGGCCCAGCCGCGGGACATCGTGGCGGTGACCTTCACCAACAAGGCCGCGGCGGAGATGCGCGAGCGCGTCGAGCGCCGCCTGGGCCAGGCCCTGACCGGCGCCTTCATCGGCACCTTCCACGCCCTGGGCCTGCGCATCCTGCGGGCCAACGCCCTGGCCGCGGGTTACCCGCCGGGCTTCGTGATCTACGACACCACCGACCAGCTCTCGGTGACCAGGGCGGCGATCAAGAAACTGGCCGTCGACGACAAGGCCTATCCCCCGCGGCAGGTGCTGACCTGGATCTCGCGGACGAAAAACGAGCTGGTCGATCCGGGGACGGCGGCCCAGCGGGCCCGTTTTCCCAACGAGAAGATCCTCGCCGCCTGCTACCAGGAGTACGAAGACCAGCTCAAGGTCTCTTCCGCGATGGATTTCGACGACCTGCTGGTACGCACGGTGCTGCTCTTCCGCCGCCATCCGGAAATCGCCGAACGCTACGCCCGCCGCACCCGCTGGCTGCTGGTCGACGAATACCAGGACACCAACCCCCTGCAATACGCCCTGATCCGCCACCTCTCCGCGGTCCACGGCAACGTCTGCTGCGTGGGTGACGAGGACCAGTCCATCTACTCCTTCCGGGGCGCCGACATCCGCAACATCCTCGACTTCACCCGCGACTTCGCCGACGCCCGCATCGTCAAGCTCGAACAGAACTACCGCTCGACGGGCACGATCCTCGCCGCCGCCGGCAAGGTGATCGCCAACAACGCGGAGCGCCACGACAAGACCCTCTGGACGGAGAATCCCGGCGGCCGGAGGATCATCCACTACACGGCCCGCGACGACCGGGAAGAGGCGGACTTCGTCGTCGAGAGCATGCTCGCCCTGTCCCGGGAGGAGGAGATCCCCCTTGAAGAGATGGCGGTGCTCTACCGCACCAACGCTACCTCGCGACTCTTCGAAGATCGCCTGACGGCCCGGGGCATCCACTACAGGATCTTCGGCTCGCTGCGCTTCTACGACCGCAAGGAGATCAAGGACCTGCTGGCCTGGTTGCGGCTGCTGGCGCATCCCGACTCGGACCAGGACTTCCTGCGGGCCGCCGCCACGCCGCCCCGGGGCCTGGGGGCCAAGACCCTCGAGGAGGTCGGCCGACGGGCCGCGGAATGGGGCTGCTCGCGCCACGAGGCCGCCCGCCGCGTGGTGGAGGAGGCCTCCGCCCTCACCCCCCGGGCCAGGGGGGCGCTGCAGCGTTTCCTCGCCACCCTGGACGACCTGCGGGAGTTGGGCCGAGGCCTGTCCACCGCCGCCTGGGTCACCGCGGTGATCGATGCGGTGGGCCTGATGGCATACCTCGAGCGGGCCTATCCCACCGACCACGTGCAGCGGGCGGAGAACATCGACGCCCTGGTCTCGGCCGCCGAAGAGCACGACGAGGCCGGCGCCCCGGAGGGCCTGGCGGGATTTCTCGATCGCGTCTCCCTGCGTTCGGACACCGATGACGTGCAGGGCCGGCACGGCCCCTGCCTGATGACGATCCACGCCGCCAAGGGGCTCGAGTTCGACGTGGTGTTCATCGCCGCCCTCAACGAGGACCTCTTCCCCCACGCCCGGGCGCGTCACGAAAACGGCGGCCTCGAGGAAGAGCGGCGGCTGATGTACGTGGCGATGACCCGTGCGCGCAAACGCCTGCTGCTGACCTCGGCCCACTTCCGGCGCCAGTACGGCGAGCCCGTGCTCTCGCGTCCCTCGATCTTTCTCGGCGAGATTCCCCCGGATCTGCTCGAAGAACGGGGCAGCGCCCGGAGGGACGACCTTCCCCGCGCGCGACCCGGCGGCGCGCTGGCGGGCGTTCCCCGCCGGGATCTGCGGCGCACTCCCGCCGCCGGCACGGCCCGCCCCCGGGGCGGCGAACTGCGATTCGAGCCGGATCCCGACGCGACGGGAGACGGGACGGTCTTCCGCCGGGGCATGCAGGTCCATCACCCGGGCTTTGGCCGCGGCCGCATTCTCGAGGTCAGCGGCCGGGGCCAACGCCTGACCCTGGACATCCGCTTCGAGCGGGCGGGACGCAAGCGCATCCTGCCCCACTACACCACCCTGCAACCCTGCGACTGACCCCTGCCGAGGCCCGCGCCCGGCTGTGCCCGAACGCCGCGATGAACCCTCCGGGACGAGGCCGTCATCGCCGCCTGCATGTTTGCCATGCCGGTCCTGGGCGCCGTGGTGGACCGGCGGCAAGCCGGGACGGCCGACTGCCACGCGGGAGGACGCCGGCTACCGGGATGGGCGATGGGCTTGTCGACCATGGCGACCCGGAGTTCCGCCGTCAGCTTCCCTGGCATTCCGGCCTGGGAAGCCAGGCGCAGCGGGAACCGGCCGCCCGCAGCCAGGCCGCTGGTCGCTGGTGCTCAACGGCCTGGGCCGACTGCCCCTGACGATGCTCGACCTGCTGCCCGGGCGTGTTCTGGATCTGATGGAACCCCCCGGGCTTCGGCGTGCCCCTGGGCCTGAGCCGGCTGCCGGTGTGGAAAACGGCCGGCCACGTACCACGGGGCGAGCCCGATCCGGTCCCCGACCGGGTCGCCCGGATCCGGCGCGCGCGCCCCCGGTGGCGGGTGCCCCTGCTGTTCTTGCCGGGGTTCGCGCTGACCGTGCTGCTGACGGTGACGATTCCTTTCCTGGTCCGGTGGGCTATGATCGACCCGGCTTGATCGAAGCCGGGGAGGCCGCATGTCCGACTTTTACCAGCGCGGGCTGATCACCACCCTGCACAACCTGGGCCACGACAACTGCGCGCGACTGGAGAGCGAGCTGCTTGGCCATGCCCGGCGCCGGCCCATCGCCCTGGTGCTTCCGACCACCGTCGACGATTTCCACGCCCCGCCGATGGAGGGGATCCTCGCTCGCCTGGTCGAGGCGCCTTTCCTCGGAGAGATCGTCTTCACCCTCGGACCCGCCGGCCCCGACGACTTCGCCGCCGTACGACGCCGTCTGTCCGACATCGGCCTGGAGGCCACCGTGTTGTGGAACGACGGGCCGCGGCTGACGGAGATCGCACGGCAGATCGAAAAGGCCCAACTCCCTCTCGGCCTGCCGGGCAAGGGTCGCTCGGCCTGGATGGCCTTCGGCTACGTGATCGGCCGGGGGGAGTTCCATTCCATCGCGCTGCACGACTGCGACATCGTCACCTACGAGCGCCGCCTGCTGCCCCGGCTGTGCTACGGAGTGACGCACCCGGAGCTGGGTTACGAGTTCTGCAAGGGCTACTACTCGCGGGTCACCGACAGGCTCCACGGCCGCGCCACGCGGCTGCTGGTCACCCCCCTGCTGCGCTCGCTGGTCAAAATGATCGGCCACCATCCCCTGCTGACGTTCTTCGACTCCTTCCGCTACCCCCTGGCCGGCGAGTTCGCCATGACCACCCGCCTGGCCCGTCAAAACCGCATCCCCGGCGACTGGGGCCTCGAAGTGGGCGTGCTGGCGGAGGTCTACCGCAACGTCTCCCTGCGCAACATCTGCCAGGCCGATATCGCCGACGGCTACGAACACAAGCACCAGGCGCTCTCGCCCGAGGACGCCGGCCGCGGCCTGCACAAGATGGGCGTCGACATCTGCAAGAGCCTTTTCAGGACCCTGGCTTCCGAAGGAGTGATCTTCTCCGGCGCGTTTTTCAACACCCTCGTGGCGGCGTACGTGAAAACCGCCGAGAACATGCTCGAGCGCTACCAGGACGACGCCGCGATCAACTCGCTGATCTTCGACCGCCACGCGGAAGCCCGGGCGGTGGAGACCTTCACCCACGCCGTCCGGGAAGCCGCCGCCACGATCAGCGACGACCCCCTGGGGGTGCCGTTGATCGCCAGTTGGGACCGGGTCGCCTCGGCCATCGACGGCATCTGCGAAAACCTGGTCCAGGCCGTGCAGGACGACAACCGGTGAGCCTCCCCGTCGAAGAGCCCCGACGATCCTTCGCGCGCGAGTTGCTGGACGCCGCCCTGGCGGCGGTGGATCCGGCCCAGGCCGTCACGCGCCACTTCGCCTCGGTCGAACAGCGCCTGGCCCGCGAGGGCATCGAGCGCGTACGCGTCGCAGCCGTGGGCAAGGCGGCCTGGCCGATGGCCCGGGCGGCGCGCCGCCTGCTGGGTGAACGCCTGGAGGCCGGGGTGGTGCTGACCCGCTACGGCCACGCGGGAACCGAAGCCTTGCCCCCCCTCCAAGTGATGGAAGGCGGTCACCCGGTACCCGATGCGAAGGGAGTCGCGGGCACGGCGGCGATGCGACGACTGCTCGAAGGCGCCTCCGGTCGGACCCTGGTGCTGTTCCTGATCTCCGGCGGTGGCTCGGCGCTGCTGGTGCAACCCGCCGCCGGGCTGAGCCTCGAAGACAAGCGCCAGGCCACCGAGTCCCTACTGCGCTGCGGCGCCGAGATCGGCGAGATCAACGCGGTGCGCAAGCACCTGTCGGCGATCAAGGGAGGCCGGGCCGCACGCCTCGCGGCCCCGGCGGGCGTGCTGGCGCTGATCGTCTCGGACGTGATCGGCGATCGCCTCGACGTGATCGCCTCGGGCCCCACGACTCCCGACAGCTCGTCCTACGCCCAGGCCCTGGCCGTGCTCCGCCGGCATCGCATCAGCCACCAGGTCGCCCCCGCCGTGATCGCCCACCTGGAAAAGGGCGCGGCCGGCGACCTGCCGGAGACGCCCGGGCCCGACGACCCTCTCTTCGACAGGGTGGAGAACATCCTGGTGGCCGGCAACCGGCTGGCGGTGGAAGCCGCGGTGGACGCCGCGCGACAGGCGGGATGGCCCGCGCAGGCCGGCCCCAGCGACGTCCAGGGCGAAGCCCGCCGGGTAGGCGTCGAGATGGCCCGACTCGCCCGGACCCTGGGCGACGGGCCCTGCTGCCGGGTGAGCGGCGGCGAGACCACCGTCCACGTACGGGGTCCCGGACGCGGCGGGCGCAACATGGAATTGGCCCTGGCCTTCGCCATCGAAATCGCCGGCGCCGAGGCGGTCACCCTGCTTTCGGCGGGCACCGACGGCAGCGACGGCCCCACCGACGCCGCCGGCGCGATGGTCGATGGCCGGACCGTGCCGCGAGCGCTGAGCCGGGGCCTCGATCCCAGGGTCTTCCTCGAGCGCAACGACTCCTACGAATTCTTCCGCCGCGCCGGCGGGCTGCTGGTCACCGGTCCCACCGGTACCAACGTGATGGACCTCCAGATCCTCCTGGTGGGCCGTGCGCCATGAAAGCGCTGGTGGTCACCGACCTGGACGGCAGCCTGCTCGACAGCCGGGACTACTCCTTCGAGCCGGCTCGCCGGGTGCTCGACGACCTGGCCCAGCGCGGCATTCCCCTGGTGGCCTGCTCGAGCAAGACCTGCGCGGAGATGCGCGCGGTACTGGCCGAGATGGGCCTCGGCGCCCCCTTTGCGGCAGAAAACGGCGGCGGCGTCTTCTTTCCCGCCACGGAGCCGTGGCGGAGGGTCCTCGAGAGTCTCGAAGCCCGGCCCGCCTTCATCGAAGAGCGCGACGACCTGCTGCTCGTGCGCCGGGGCCCCCGCTACCGGGATATCCTCGAGGCGATGGACCGGCTTCGCGCACAGGGCTTCGCCCTGCGGGGCTTTGCCGACATGAGCGCCGAAGAGGTCGCCGCACGGACCGGCCTGAGTGTCCCGGCCGCCCGCCTGGCCCGCCGCCGCGAGTTCGACGAATGCTTCGTGGTGGACAGCCCCACCCAACCCGACGACTCGGCCCTCGAGCAGGCGGTCCGGGCCCTCGGCTACCGCCTCACGCGCGGCTCCCTGCTCCACCTCCTCGGTCACCAGGACAAGGGTCAGGCTTTCCGCCTGCTCCACACCGCCTGCGAGCGTTTTTTCGGCACGGCCCTGCGCACCATCGCCCTCGGCGACGGCTACAACGACCTTCCCATGCTCCTCGCCGCCGACACGGCGGTTCTCATCCCGCCCCCGAACGGCGAGCCCGACCCCGACCTCGCCCGGGCCCTCGCCTCCCACCCCCACGCCATCACCGCCTCCGCCCCCGGCCCCGCCGGCTGGGCGGACGCGCTGAGCGCATGGCTCGGCCCCTAGCAGCCCGCTGAAAAGCCTCTTCCGCGCGCGACGAAGAAGCGGGCGCCCCCGCCAGCGGCGCCGCACTCACGAAGGGGTGCCGCCGGTCGCTCCACCCGGGACGGCGCCCCGAGCCTTCCGGCCGGCGGAACGGGTCTCGGAACCCGGAGGGACCATGGCGCTCGAGGAAGGATCGTGCGCCGCCCGGGTCGCCCGGGCCGCCCGGGTCGAGACCGTGGCGTAGCAATAGACGCAGCCATGGAGGCAGCTATCGGGAAAGCCGATGTCGATGGAGTGGTGACAGCCGCAGGCCGCACGCTGGCCCTTGTGGGAGCGGAAGGAGAAGGCATGCTCCGGGAAGAGCCCCGCCAGCCACGGCCCGTCGATGCAGCGCCCCCGGGCCAGCCCCGGGACGTCCCAGGCCAGGGGCTCGGCGCAGCTCTGGATCTCGAGGCCGTGGCGTCCGGCCCGTTCCACCAGCCGGGCCAACACCTCCCGCGCCAGCGCCGGCTCCTCTTCCTCGGCGCACAGGGGATAGCCCCCGCCCGGCTCCACCCCCGCCAGGCGACGGCGGGTCTTGCGGTAACGATCGAGAATCGAGACCACGACCCGCTCCACGCTCCCCTCCAGCGCGCTGGCGAAGCGCTCGAAGCGGGCGGCATGGACGCCGGGTCCGTCCCGCGGTCCCAGGACGATGGGGTCGTAGCGCCAGACCACCCGCCGGGGATCGCCCCAGCGGCGGGCCAGGGCGATCATCCCCTCGATCACCCGCTCTTCCGGTGGCGCCTGGGGCTCGAGAGGGGGCCCGAGTCCGGTCAGTGAAACCATGGCCACGCTACGCCGGTGCCCCGCTGCTTCGAGGGCGTCGAGCAACGCTTCCAGGCGCCACGGCTGGCGGGTCCAGAAGACCCAGGCATCCACGTCCGCGGCCCGCAAGGACACCCGCCGGCGCTGGCGCCGATTGAAGGGGTTGACCGACTCGCACCAGCCTTCCCGCAGGCGGGCCCGCAGCCACGGTCCGTAGAAGGCCGGCAGGTCGGTACGGCGGCTGGCCGAGAGGATCACCGCGCCTCCCCGTAGATCGCCCCCAGGGCCGCGGGCAGTTCGGGGTGGCGAAAGCGGAAACCCGCCTCCAGGGCCCGGCGGGGCAGCACTCTCTTGCTCGACAGCAGCTCCCAGGCAAAGCCCCCGGTCAGGATCCGCAGGGCGAAGGCCGGCGCGGGCAGCCAGGCCGGCCGGTGCAGAGCGCGTCCGAGTTCCCGGGCGAACTCCCCCTGGCGCACCGGGCCGGGAGCGGTGGCGTTGACCGCACCGCCCACCTGCCCGCCCAGGGCCCAGAGGATCATCTCCACCAGATCCTCCCGGTGGATCCATGACCACCACTGGCGCCCCCTGCCCAGGCGCCCCCCCATGCCGAGGCGGAAAGGCCGTTCCATCGCCCCCAACGCCCCGCCGCCCCGTTCGAGCACGATGCCGATACGCAGCCGCACCACCCGCCAGCCGGCCGCTTCCGCCTGCCGGGCTTCCTGTTCCCACTGCCGGCAGACCCGGGAGAGAAAGTCGTCGGTGGGGCCCTCTCCTTCGTCCAGGATGGCGTCCCCGCGTTCGCCGTAGAAGCCGATCGCGCTGGCGGAGACCAGCACCCCCCCGGTGCCGCCGGCCACCAGCCCCTCGACCAGGTGGCGCGTACCCGACACGCGGCTGTCCTCGATGGCCCGACGCTTGGCCCGCGTCCAGATCCCCGCCACCGGCTCTCCGGCCAGGTGGACCACCGCCCCGACTCCCTCGAGGGCCTCGGCGGGAGGCGGGCCGGCCTGGGGCTGCCAGGCCCAGGCCCCGGACAGTTCCGGCAGCGCCTCCGTCACCGCCCGGGGCCGGCGGCTGAGAGCGACGACCTGACGGCCCTCCTCCACCAGGCGGGCAACCAGCGCCCGCCCGATGAAACCACCTGCTCCCGTCACCAACACGCGCATCGCCGGCCTCCTTCCATCGGGCGGATCAGTGTAATCCGGCGCCGCCGCCGTGGGGCCCGAGACGCCGGAGCGCTCGCGGGAAGCCCGGGCGAGACTCGCGGCCGCCCGGCCTCCCGCCGCGAACGCGAAAAGCACGAGGACGCTTGCCGGACCCTGCCCCCCCGGACTTGGGATGAAGCCTCGTGGAGCGGGTGTATTCTCACTGTCCTGCGCTGATGAACCCGGGAGTTTCCATGATCGACCGTCTCCGATTCCTGCCCCTGTTGGGGGTGCTCGCCACCGGCGCCCTTTCCCTCGCCGCCACCGCGGCGGACCTTGTGCACCACGACCTCCAGGTGCGTCTCGATCCCCCGACCCACCGCATCTTCGTCCGCGACGAGATGACCCTGGGCGCCGCGCCATTCGCCGCGGCCGCCGACGGGGTGACCCTGGTGCTGCACGAAGGTCTCGAGCTCCGCTGCCGCTCGGAGGGCTGGCACCTCGAAACCCTCGACCAGGTCCCCGAAGGCTTCGCCGGCGCCGAAGGGGCGCAGGTGCCCCTGACGGCCTACCGGCTCGTGCGTGACGCCGGGACCGGGGGCCCGGTGACCCTCGAGTGGGAGGGCGCGATTCACCATCCCCTCGAGCAGGTGGGCGAGGAGTACCAGCGCAGCTTCGCGGAAACCCCGGGACTGATCGGCGCCGAGGGGGTCTTCCTGGCCGGATCGAGCCTCTGGGTGCCGCGCCTGGACGACGCACTGCTGACCTTCCGCCTGGAAGCCCGGGAACTGCCGCAAGGCTGGGACGTGGTCAGCCAAGGAGGCCGCACGCGCCACGAGAAGGACTCGAAGGGTCGCTGGACCACCGTCTGGGACTGCCCCTCTCCCACCGAAGAGGTCTACCTGGTGGCGGGCCCCTGGACCGAGTATGGCGCGCGCCACGGCAAGACGGAGATCCTGGCCTTTCTGCGCACCCCCGACGGGGCCCTGGCCGACCGCTACCTGCAAGCCACCCGCCGCTACCTGGAGATGTACGAGCAGGTGCTGCCGCCCTTTCCCTATCCCAGCTTCTCCCTGGTGGAGAACTTCTGGGAGACCGGTTACGGGATGCCGGGCTTCACCCTGCTCGGCTCGCGCATCATCCGCTTCCCGTGGATCCTCACCTCGTCCTATCCCCACGAGATTCTCCACAACTGGTGGGGCAATTCGGTCTACGTCGACGCGGCCCTGGGCAACTGGTGCGAGGGGCTGACGGCTTACATGGCCGACCACCTGCTGGCCGAACAGCGGGGAGAAGACGCGCTCTATCGCCGCTCGACGCTGAAGAAGTTCACCGACATGGTGCGGGGCGGTGAAGACAAGCCCCTGGTGACGTTTCGCTCGCGACATTCGGCGGCCTCCGAGGCGGTGGGCTATGGCAAGAGCCTGATGCTCTTCCACATGGCGCGCCAGATCCTGCGCGACGACCTGTTCGGCGCGGCCCTGCGGCGCTTCGCCCAGACGATGACCTTCGAGCGGGCCACCTTCGACCACATCTCCGGAATCATGACCGCCGAGACCGGCATCTACTGGAAACCCTTCTTCCGCTCGTGGATCGAACGCAGCGGAGCGGCGGCATTGAAGATCGACGGGGTCGAGGCCACGGCCCCCGCGCAGCCGGGAGAGCCATGGCACCTGGTCGTGCGGCTGCGGCAGGTCCAGGCTGAAGAGCCCTTTCCCTTCGCCGTGCCGGTCTACGTCACCCTCGCAGGCCGGGAAGAGGCCCTGGTGGCATGGGAAGAAACCAACCAACGGGAAATCGTCTTCGAAATCGACTGCCCCTCGCGCCCGCTGCGCGTGGACGTGGATCCTCTCTTCGACGTGATGCGCCGCCTCGACCCCCTCGAGGTGCCCCCGGCCCTGAGCACCCTGATGGGAGACAAGAGCCCGACCTACATCCTTCCCGCCGGGGCCGACGAGGCCGAGTTGAGGGCCTGGCGCGAGCTGGCCGGAAACTGGCAGGGGCCGGACACCGAACCCCGCTTCCTGCTCGACGAAGACATCGACGCCCTGCCGGCGGGAACGGTGTGGGTGCTCGGGCGCGACAACCGCTTCGGCCCGCCCCTGGCCGCCACCCTGGCCGAACAGGGCGTCAGCCTGGATGAGAGCGGCATTCGGGTCCGGGACCAGCGTTTGCCCCTCAGCGGCCACAGCCTGGTACTCGTGGCCCGACGCCCGGAGGACCCGGCCGTCGCCGCCGCCTGGATCGCGGCGGATCCGGTGGAGGCCATCGCGGGCTTGGCCCGCAAGTTGCCCCACTACACCCGCTACTCGTGGCTCGCCTTCGCCGGCGACGAACCGTCCAACGTGGGCAAGGGCCTGTGGACCCCCCTGCGGTCACCGCTGGTGTATTTCCTCGAAGAAGGCGCACCCCGCGCCCGGTTCCCCCGACGCGAGCCCCTGGCCACCCTCCCCCCGGCGGTGGAGAGCACGGCGATGGTGAAGGCCGTCGAGTTCCTCGCCGCCCCCGCCCTCGAAGGACGCGGCATGGGCAGCCCGGGGCTGGCGGAAGCCACCGCCTGGGTCGAGAAGAGGTTCGAGGCGATCGGCCTCGCACCGGCGGGCGGCGACGGCTACCGCCAGAGCTTCGTCGCCCAGGTCGGTACCCCGGCCCGCCGGGTGGAGGCGGTCAACCTCCTGGGCCGTATCGAAGGCAGCGACCCGGCCCTCGCCCACCAGCCCGTGATCCTGATGGCCCATCTCGATCACCTGGGTCGGGGCGGGCCCGATGTGCGCGCGGGCAACGAGGGGCAGATCCACCCGGGCGCCGACGACAACGCCTCCGGCGTGGCCGTGCTGCTGGAGGTGGCCCGGCTGCTGGCCGCCGCCCCGCCTCCCGCCCGGCCGATCCTGGTGGCCGTGGTCACCGGGGAAGAGTTCGGGGGCGTGGGATCGCGGCACATGGTGGCCTCCCTCGGTGAAGCCGTCAGGCCCTTCGCCTGCGTGAACCTGGACACGGTCGGACGCCTCGGTGACGACCCCCTGCTGGTCATCGGCGCCGAATCGGCCCGGGAGTGGAAGTACCTCTTCATGGGCGTGGGCTACACCACCGGGGTACCGATCGAGATGGCCGCCGAGCCCCTGGACAGCTCCGACCAGGTCGCCTGCATCGAGGCGGGGATCCCCGGGGTGCAGTTGTTCTCCGGGGCCCATGCCGACTACCACCGGCCCACGGACACGGCGGACAAGATCGACGCCGCGGGTCTCGGACGCGTGGTGGAAGTGACTCGCGAGACCCTATCCTACCTGGCCGGCCGCAGTGAAGCGCTGCACTTCACCGGGGCCTCGGCAAGCTCCCGGCCGGCCGCCGCCGCGGCGGCGAAACCGGCCGCCCGCAAGGCCACCCTGGGAACCCTGCCGGACTTCGCCTTCAAGGGTCCCGGTGTCCGCATCGACGAGGTGATGGCCGACTCGGCCGCCACCGAGGCCGGCCTGGCTCCCGGCGACGTGATCATCGGCTGGGACGACCAGCCGGTGAACGACCTGCGGGGCTATACCGAACGGATCCGGGCCAGCCGCCCGGGACAGAAGGTGCGCCTGACCCTGCTGCGGGGGGAAGAGGAGATCCAGCTCGAGATCACGCTGCGGGCCCGCTGACCGCGACGCCGGGACATTCCAGCTTTCGCTTAAAATTCGCCGTCAAGTCCACCCGCCTCCGGCCGATCTGTTGCTGTGACACGCCGGTGGTTGCGGAGCCATCGGGAGGAGAGACGGATGAACATCGCTAGCCTGGCCCTGAACCCGACGACACCATCGACGACCCCTCCCCTGCGATCGGCCCAGCCGAACGACGCGTCCCTGCAGGTCGGGGGCACCCCCCAACCCGTCCTGCCCCAGCCCACCGACCAGCCGCTTCCGGCGGCGCCGGCAAACGGGGAGGGCGACCTCGATCGCTTGCTGGAGCGTGCCGCCGAGCTGAAGATCCAGTTCAAGCTCTTCGAAAACGACGATCACGAAGAGGACAAGCTCGGCTTCAAGGTTCGCCTGCGGGAAGAGGGAGCGAAGATTTCCTTCAAGTTCAAGCGCGAGATCGAAGCCGAACTCGAGCGCAGCGAGGCCGACGACGAGAAGCGTGAGGCCAGCTTCAAGATCCAGCAGTCCTTCGAGATGAAGCTCCAGTTCAAGCTCGAGGGCTTGTCGACCCGGTCCGGCATGGGCGCCGACGGCCTGACCCGGGAACTCGGCAGCGTCTTCGGCGAGTTCCTCTCCGGCCTGGCGGGGCTCTTCTCGGGCCGGCCCCTCGATCCGGGAACGCCCGCTGCCGCGCCCGTGAGCACCGACCCGGCGACGGCCGCCCCGGCCACCACGACGCCGGTGGTATCCGCGACACCCGGCGAGGTGGCGGCCGCCACGCCGGCGACCGGGATGGTGGCCCCGGCCGATCCCCAGCCGGTGCTCCCCGAAGGGGTCACCCCCTCGCCGGTTCCGGAGTCCGATCCGCTCCAGGATCTCTTCGGCCGCCTGAACCGACTCTTCGATGGTTTCACGCGGAACATCCTCGACATCTTCGGCGCCTTCACCCGGGACGCGTCCCCGGCTCCGGCCCCCGCAGCCGCCACGACGCCCCTGGCGGGGGCCCCCACCGCGGAGCCGGCCGTCACGCCGGGCAGCTTCGAACTGAAGATCTCCTTCGAGGCCAGGATCTCGGCCTACCTCGAAGCGCCCGCCCTGCCGGCGGTGGTCAGCGCGGAAGCCTGATCACGGCTCGATACGGAAAAAACGAAGAGCATTACGGGAGGTCGCCTCGGCGACCTCCTCGTACGTCCGGCCGAGGATTTCCGCCAGTCGGCGGGCGGTGTGCACCACGAAGGCCGGCTCGTTGACCCGGCCGCGGCAAGGGACGGGAGCCAGCCACGGCGCGTCGGTCTCCACCAGCAGCTGGTCGAGCGGCACCCGCGCGGCGGCCCGGCGCAAGGCCCCGGAGCCGGGATAGGTCAGGTTGCCCGCAAAGGAGATCGGCCAGCCCCAGCCGAGGAAGGGCTCGAGATCGCGCTCGGTGCCGCCGAAGCAGTGCAGCACCGCACGCAGACCCCGCGCTGCGTAGGGAGCCAGGGCCTCACGGGCGGCGGGCCAGGCCTCCCGGAGGTGCAGCACCAGGGGCAGATCGGCCTCGAGGGCCGCCTCCGCGTGCCGTTCGAGCCACGCCACCTGCACACCCAGGGGCACCCGCTTCCAGTGCAGGTCGAGCCCGGTCTCGCCCAGGGCCACCACCTTGGGATCGGCGGCCAGGGCGAGGATCCGGCGCCAGGCCGATTCGTCGGCGTCGGCGGTCTCGTTGGGATGAATACCCACCGCGGCGAAGAGCCCCTCGCGGGAAGCGACGTAGGCCGCGACGGCCTCGGCGGAATCGGCGTCGATGCCGATCAGGAGGGCCCGGGTCACGCCAGCCCGCCGGGCCCGGTGCCAGGCCGCGTCCGGATCGGCTCCCAGCTCGCCGTAGAGCAGGTGGTTGTGCGTGTCGAAAAGGGACGCCGAGGTCATCGCCGGTCTCCGGCGGGACGCCTGCGCCTATAATCCGCGCCATGTCCCGCTGGATGCCATCTTGCCTGCTGCTCGCCACCCTCGCCGCTCTCGGCTGCACCCCCACCCCGTCCCTCGAGGACCTCTCCCGCGTCGCCGCACTGGAAGACCGACGGGTGGACGACCCCCAGGCCTGGGCGCCCTGGCTCACCCATCGCGACCCCCGGCTCCGCGGCCTGGCCGCCCGCGGCATGGGGCGGGTCCGGGCCGGGTCCCTGGTCGCCCCGCTCCTCGAACGGCTGGGGACGGAGGACGACTCCCGGGCCGCCGGGGAGATGATCTTCGCCCTGGGGCAGATCGCCGATCCCCGGGCCACCGACCCGCTGCTGGAGCTCGAAAAGCGCACGACGGCAGCGTTGCGGGCGCGCATCCTCGAGGCCCTGGGCAAGATCGGTATGCAGCGCAGCGCCCTGTTCATCGAGCGCCTCGAAGATCCCGCCCCGGCGGTGCGCCGGGCGGCCCTGGCGGCCCTCGTGCGCCTTCACGGGCGACGTGCCGATCCGCCGGCCCCCCTCGAGGCGACCGCGGCCGCCACTCTCCTCGAAGCCCTGTCGAAGCTGCGCCAGGACACGGACGCCGAACTGCGCTGGTGGGCCGTCTACACCCTCGAACAGATCTCCCTGCCCGGCGCCACCAACCTCCTCCTCGACGCCTGCGCCGACCCCGACGACCGCGCCCGCATCTTCGCCGTCCGCGGCCTGGGACGGCGGCTCGAGGCCGAGCCGGCGATCGCCGAGAGGGTCTCGCGGGCGCTGTCGCCCCTGCTCGATGACGCCTCGCCCCACGTGGCGGCGGCCGCGGCGACGGTCCTGGGGCGGATGCCCGACAAGGAGGTTCGCAAAGCGCTGGCCCAGGCCTTCGTCCGGCACCGCAACAGCAAGAGCTTCCATCTGCGGCTGGCCATCGTCTCCCTGCCGCAGCTTCCGCCGGGGGTACTGGCCCGCGCCCTGGCCGACGGCTCGCGCATGGTGCGCGCCAAGGCCCTCGAACGCGGAGCGGGACTGCGGGATCCGGGAACCCCGGAGGTGGCCCGCTGGGCGATCAGCCCCGACCGCTGGCAGCGGGCCGCGGCGGCCCGGGCCGCCGCCCGCCTCGAGTTACCCGCCGCCCTGCGGCTGCTCGACCGGCTGCGCAACGACGCCGACCCCCTGGTGGCCGCCCAGGCCATCGAAGCGCTGGACGAACAGAAATTCGACCGGGTCGGCGATCAGCGCCGCCGGTGGTTGCTCGAAGCCCTCGAGAAGAACGACCTGGCTCTGCGCGGGACGGCGCTGAGCCTGCTCGCCCGCCACGGCAAGGCCGAGGACCTGGCCGCGGTGCGCGCCTGTTTCGCCGCCGCGACGGGAGACGCCGACGTGGAAGTCCGCCGCGAAGCCCTGCGCACCGCCAAGGCCCTGGCCGGCGCACGGGCCCATGACTTCTTCGTCACCGCCGCCGCCGACCCCTCACCGGCCGTGGCCGCGCTGGCGCGGGAACTGGGCGGCCTGCCCGCCGCGACGGGCGAGCGGATCGGCAAACCCTCTTCGGTGCGTCTCGTCGCCGGGGAGGACTTCGGCAGCGAACGGGAGAACCCGCGGGCCCTGCTCGAAACCAGCCGCGGCCGGATCGTCATCGAGCTGCTGCGCGAACAGGCGCCGCGTCACGTGAAGAACTTCACCACCCTCGCCCGCCGGGGCTTCTACGACGGTCTTCCGTTCCACAGGGTGGTCTCGGGTTTCGTGATCCAGGGCCTCGATCCCCGGGGCGACGGATGGGGCACCGGCGGCGTTTTCCTGCGCGACGAGATCAACCCCCTGCCCTACGAACGGGGCACCGTGGGGATGCCCAACGCCGGCCCCGACACCGGCGGCTGCCAGATCTTCATCACTCACGTTCCCACGCCCCACCTCGACGGCCGCTACACCGTCTTCGGCCGGGTGGTCGAGGGGATGGACGTGGTCGACGCGATCGAGGTCGGCGACACCTGCATTTCCGTCGAGATCCGCTGACCCGGCCCCGCGCCCCGCGACGCCATCGGAACGCGCCCTACAGGTCGCCGCGGGGGTGATGGTGCTCGAAGTCCTTGCGGGGCATCCGCCCACTGATCCAGATCCAGCTCATGGGATATTCGCGGGGGACGAATACGGTGAAGAACAGGTGCCAGACGATGATCGCGCCGACCGCCAGGATCGCCTCGTAGAAGTGCACGGTCTCGCAGACGCGCACGACCCAGGCGGGCACGTACTCGGTGGACAGATCGGGGAACATCAACACGAAGCCGGTGACGCTCATCACGATCGTCCCCCATACCAGGGCCCAGTACTCGGCTTTCTGGGTGTAATCGAAGTAGCCGAAGGCCGGGGGCTTCGGACGCAGGCCCAGGTAGTAGGCGACGTTGCCCACCGCCTCGCGCAGATCGGAAAGCCGCGGCAGCATCGCCCACAGCAGCTTCCGGCCCCGCGGGGTCAGCAGCAGGTAACCGATGTGCAGCAGGGAAGCGGCCACCATCAGCCCCGCGGACACCCGGTGGATGACGCGTCGCAGTCCCTCGTTCATGCCCGCGGCACTCAGCGCCTGGGCCCACCAGGCATCGGGAAAGCGCAACGCGAAGCCCGTCAGAGCGAGGGTCGAGAAGGTCAGCGCCAGCACCAGGTGCTGGAGGACCTCCGAGCGCGTCATGCGCTCTACGGTGGGTTGGGCATGGTACTGCCGATAGTGCCCCCTGAGTTCCTTGACGTAGATCAGCAGGTTGTGCAGCCCCATCCCACCGAGGGTCAGTACGATCAGCCAGATGTAGACCCAGCGCACGTAATCGTGGGGCCGCCACGCCCGACCGGCCTCCAGGTGGGTGTAGGAGCGGGCGAACTCGGGGTTGGTGTTCTCGTGGCAACGGCCGCAGGTGGCCACCACGTGGTCCGGATGCACCGAAGAGTCGGGGTCGAGGGGGGAGCGGATGTCGTGGCTGGTATGGCAATCTTCGCAGGAGGCCGCCGCCTCGCAATTCCGTTTGATCGCCCAGCCGTGGTAACTGTCGAGATAGCTGCCCACCACATTGGGAGCCAGGGCGTAGCGGGCGTTCATCTCCTCGTCCTCGTGGCAATGCCCGCAAGTCTCGGTGGCCTGGCGCGAGCGGCTGACCGCCGAGCAATCGTCGTCCACCGGCATGATCAGGTGCTCATCGTGGCAGTCGGTGCAGGACGGGGCGTCCCCGATCCCGTGCGCGAGCGCCTTGCCGTGCACCGATCCCTCGTAGACCGCCGCGATCTCCGCGTGGCACTGGCCGCAGGTCCTGGCCAGGTTCTCGCGGGCCACCGTGCTGGCCGGATCGGCCGCACCGTAGAGCTCGTGGCTTCCATGGCAGTCGGTGCAGACAGCGGTCATGTCGCCGTCCTGCCAACCCTGGCCGTGAATCGACTGCAGGTAGCTGGGCAGGCTCACCGGCAGGCGAACGTAATCTTCGGTGATCACCGGCTCGTCGGTGTGGCAGTGACCGCAGGTCTTGGGGATGTTGAAGTGGTTGACCGGGCTGTCCCGATCACTCGGAGCCAGGACGTGGTGGCCGCCGTGGCAACTACCGCACTCGGCCGCCACCTGGCTGCCCTGCAGGTGAGCGTGGCGGTGGGCGCTGCGGCGGTAGGCCGCCTCGGCCTCCTGGTGGCAGCGGCCGCAGCCGAAGCCCGTGGCCTCACGGGGCCCCTTGACCTGGTGCGCCCGGTGGCAGGACAGGCAGTTCATCTCTCCCGAGGCGAAGATCGCCTCGTGCACCGACCCCTCGAAGAGCCGGTCGTAGCTGGGGTGGCATTGGCTGCAGGCCTCGAGGGTGCCCTGGTCGAGGGTCGGCTTGACCACGCCATGCACGTCATGGCACGAGGAACAGGAGATCACGCCCCCGGCGGGAAGGGGGCCGAGATGACCGCTGGCCGTCAGTTCGTCCATCGCTCCCTGGTGGCAGGCCTCGCAAAGCCGGCCGACCGCGCCCGCCGACGGAGGCGCCTGGGAAGCGTGTACCGGGTGACAGGTGATGCAGCCCGGAGCGTTCTGCCCCGCGGCCAGGGCCTGCCGGTGGATGCTGCCGTCGAAACGCTCGGCCTGGTCCTGGTGGCAACGCCGGCAGGTCCGCTCCACCGACCGCGGATCCAGGGGCTGCAGGTAGTGCGCATCGCCACCGGCGCCATGGCAGTCCACGCAGCCCGGCGCACCGGGCTTGCCCCTCCCCACCGCACGACCGTGAACGCTGCCCTCGAAGGTCCTCACCGCATCGTCGTGACAGCTCGAACAGTCCACCGGACGATAGACGGCGAAGTGAGGCAGATCGTCGTAGTCGGCACCCTGGTCGTGGCAGTCGAGGCACTCCATGCCCGCGTGGATGCTTTGTTCGAAGTGCCCGGCGTCGACGTAGACCGACCGCCCATCGTCCCGGGTCAACCCGCTGTCTTCGTGACAGGCCAGGCACTCGTCATGGTCGGCCCGGACGACCCCTCCCGCGATGCAGGCAACCGTGATCGAGACGCAGACCAAGGTCCACCTGGCCGACAGAGAAAAGCTTTTCGTTCCCACGGGGTCGCCTCCGGAGTGGCCATCGCGAGCCGAGTTTGACTTAATAGTAAGCTACACCCTGAGGGAGATCCACTCCCCGGTAAAATAAGCTGTCAATGCCTTCGGTTAGTCGCCCTGGCCGGGCCGGGAGATCAACCCCTCTCCCCGGCGGCCGTTCATCTTGACCACCAGGGGTTGGTCGAAAGACAGCAGTCTTACCGGCCCCTCTTCCACCACGGCCTTCTGCCGGGCGAGCCAGTCCCAGTCCACGAAGGAGACGCCGCCCTGGTTGACCGTGAAGTAACCGACGTTGAAGGAAGTCAGGTTCTGAAAGAAGTGGGTCCCCTGGGAAGGGGCGACCTGGAAGTCCCGAAAGCTCGCCTCGACAATGGTTCGCGCCCCGGAAATCTGGTCCCAGGTGACCGGGATGCCCAGCCAGGGGTCCTTCGAGCCCCACCGCCCCACGCCGATCAGCACATAGGAGCGCCCCTCCCCCACCAGGCGGGTGTTCATCCGCGCCACCGCCTCGGCCACCGCCCGGCTCTCCTCCCGGCGATAGGTGTTGGCATCCACCACCAGCAGGTCGAAGACCCGGAAGCGGCCGTTGCCCAGCACGTTGTCGCTGCGGCAGACCAGGGACTCGGGGGACGGGTCCCCCAACTCGAGGGCCTCGGTCTCGCGGGCCAGGGCCAGGGGCCGCATCTGCAGCATGGCGAATTGCTGGGGAGCGCCCCGGGGAACCGAGAGATTGACGGCGAACTCGATCTCCACCGGAGAGTTCATGCCCCAGCTTCCCAACTCGAGCAGGATCTCGAGAATCTGCGCCAGGGGAAAGACCCCGTGCTTGAGCACCGGGGCAAAACTGACCAGCCGCACGCCCGGACGGGAGATACCGTCGTAGATCGCGTCGTTCTCCGGTGAGTAGACCGAGCCCAGGCGGCCCAGGGTGCCGTCCTCCTCCGCCGCGTCGAGACCATATTCCTTCTCGCGGAAGGCGCAGGCGCCGGTCTCTTCCTCGAGCGAGAGAGCCCAGAAGGTGCGCTGGCAACCGGCGAGCATGTCGCGAGCCGAGGAGAGTTGCAGCACGTGGCGGGGGAAGCGCGGAGAAAACTGCAGGGCCGCGCCCCCCTCGACCACCATGCGCCCCATGCCCAGGGCCACCGACGCCACGCCGTCGTCCGCGGCGAGAGGCGGCGTGGGGTAGAAGTTGTAGGACCGGGCCACACCGGAGAAGTCGGGGTAGAAGCGCCCGCCGTGACGCTCACCGACGACCTTCATCACGATCACCGCCATCTTCTCCTCTTCCAGGCGGTAGGGCGTGGCGCGCATGTAGGCCTTGGCCTGGGAGGAGAACGTGGAGAGATAGACCTGCTTGATCGCCGCGATCAGCCGCTCGAGTCGAATGCCGGGATCCGCCTCGACGTTGGGAAGCATGTAGGTTTCATAGACGCCGGTGAAAGGCTGGTACTGAGAATCTTCGAGCAGGCTCGACGAACGCACCGCAAGGGGCGTGGTCACGCTTGCGAGAAACGCGGCCAGGTCCTGCCGCACGTCTTCCGGAAAAGAAGCGGCGTGAAAGCGCTCGGTCAACGCGTGGTCGTCGTCGCAGTGGAGGGCGAAGTCCCGCAGGTCGTTCTCGTCGAGAAAACGATCGAAGACGTCGGTACCCAGCACCACCGCCGGCGGTACGGAAATCACGACGCCGTCGAAAAGGCGGTCGACGGGGTAGTTGTAGAGCAGGTAGCGCACGAAGGCCAGGCCCCGCGCCTTGCCGCCCAGCGAGCCGCCGCCGATCCGGGCGAAACCATGCTGCGCATCGAAACTGTCGGGATCGTAGTCGGAGATCACGCCGCTCTGCCGCTCCCGGCGGTACTCCTCGATGGCCTCGATCAAGTTGGTCCGGATGTCTTCGAGGGTCTCGAAATCGGAGACCTTCCGGGGACGCAGCTTTTCGGCCAGCGCGAATTCCGTGCGCGCCTTGAGCCAGTTGGAAAAGTGGTTGCGCTCACCGTGGTAGCCGATGCACTCGACCGGCACCGTGCGCAGTTTCTCCAGCAGAGAGCGCAGGTTGTGAGCCCGGTCCACCTCTGTGCCGTCGGGCAGACGGAAGACGAAATCGCCGAAGGCGAAGTTGTCGACCATGAACTCCCGCAGGTCGTTGAGCAGCGTGGGCGAGTCCTTGAGTACGAAACAGGTGCCGGCCTGCTCCGCCAGCACCCGGTTCTCCGGCCGTGAAGACTGCAAGAGCACGGGAATGTCCGGCCACGCTTCGCGCACCTTGCGGGCGAACTCGACCCCGGCATCGGGTTGCAATCGACCCCAATGAGGGAACTCGATGTCCGAGATCACCCCGAGGATCACTTCGTTGTAGCGCGAGAAGTACTCCCAGGCCTCCTCGAAACTGCTGCAAAGCAGAATCTTCGGCCGCGCCCGCATGCGCAGGATCTTGTGGGTCAGGTTGACCCCCTCGGAGATCACGCTGTGAGAATGGCGGAAGAGTTCGGCGTAGATCAGCGGCAGGAACGAAGAGTAGTAGCGAATCGAATCCTCGATCAGGATCACGACCTGCACACCGGCCGCCGTATCGTGCTCGAGGTTGAGACGGTCTTCCATGTACTTGACGATGGCCAGGAAGATCCGCACGTCTCCCTGGTAGAGGAAGACCCGTTCGATGTCGGAGACGTCGTGACGACTGACGAAGTCTTTCAGTTCACGGCTGTCGTAGCCGAGCAGAATCACCGGCACGTCCTCGGTGCGCGCCTTGACCTCGCGAGCCAGCTCGAGGGCGTTCATATCGATGACGTTGAGCGAGGTGATCACCAGGTTGAAGCGTCCCTCCTCCAGGGCCTGCAGGGCCTCACGACCACTCGAGACATGCCGGAGCCCCGGAGTGTGCCGCAGGTTGAGATCGAGGAATTCGCTGAGGAAGAGTTCGGTGAGCTGACCATCCCGCTCGAGGATGAACGAATCGTAGAGGCTCGAGACCAGAAGGATGTTTTGAATCCGCCGGGGCATCAACTCCTGGAGGCTCTCGAGTCTTCGCATCCGTGGCGGCAAGGTCGTCTTCGGCGTGGCTTCCATGGTTTCCCTTCCGGCGCCGTGGGAAGAACCGGCCCGCCGGAATTGTAGCAGCCGCAAACAACAGGGGACGCCGCAAGGCGTCCCCTGTCGGTCGGCGGAAAGCTTTCTCGATCAGACGATACCCTGATCGATCATCGTATCGGCGACCTTGAGGAAGCCGGCGATGTTGGCCCCGTTGACATAGTTGCCGGGGGTGCCGAAGCGCTCGGCAGCATCGATACAGGCCTGGTGGATACCCTTCATGATCATCTGCAGGCGGTTGTCCACTTCTTCCCGGGTCCAGGCGTAACGCATGGAGTTCTGGGCCATCTCCAGCCCCGACACCGCCACGCCGCCGGCGTTGGCCGCCTTACCCGGGCCGTAGAGGATCTTCTCCTCGATGAAGAGGTCCACGCCTTCGGGGGTCGTCGGCATGTTGGCGCCCTCGGAGACGACGTAGACGCCGTTCTTGACCAGGTTGCGGGCATCGACGCCGTTGATCTCGTTCTGGGTGGCGCTGGGGAAGGCGCAGTGGGCCTTGTGGTCCCACAGGGGGTTGTGGTCGAGGTTCGGATCCGTCGGGGTGTACACGGCGCTCTTGTATTGCTCGGCGTACTCCTTGATCCGGCCGCGACGGACGTTCTTCAGCTCCATCACCCAGGCCAGCTTGTCGCGATCGATGCCCTCTTCGTCGTAGATGTAGCCGCCGGAGTCGGAGAGCGTGACCGGCTTGGCCCCCATGTCGAGCAGCTTCTCGACGGTGTACTGGGCCACGTTGCCGCTGCCGGAGACCAGGCAGGTCTTGCCTTCGAGGGTCTCGCTGCGGGTGTTGAGCATCTCGGCGGCGAAGTAGACCGCGCCGTAGCCGGTGGCCTCGGGCCGGATCAGGGAGCCGCCCCAGTTCAGACCCTTGCCGGTGAGCACACCGCTGAATTCGTTGGCCAGCCGCTTGTACTGACCGAAGAGGAAGCCGATCTCGCGGCCGCCGACGCCGATGTCACCGGCGGGAACGTCCGTGTTGGGACCGATGTGGCGGTAGAGCTCGCTCATGAAGCTCTGGCAGAAGCGCATCACCTCGTTGTCGCTCTTGCCCTTGGGATCGAAGTCGGAACCGCCCTTGCCGCCACCCATGGGCAGGGTGGTCAGAGCGTTCTTGAAGACCTGCTCGAAGGCGAGGAACTTGAGAATGCCCAGGTTCACCGAGGGATGGAAGCGCAGGCCGCCCTTGTAGGGACCGATGGCGCTGTTCATCTCGATGCGGAAGCCCCGGTTGATCTGCACGTTGCCCTGGTCGTCGACCCAGGGGACGCGGAACATGATCACCCGCTCGGGCTCGATGATCCGTTCGAGCACCTTGGCCGCGCGGTACTCGGGGTGCTTGTCGAAAACGGCCGCCAGGGACTCGGCGACCTCTTCGACGGCCTGGTGGAACTCCGGCTCCGCCGGGTTCTTGGCCTTGACATCACTCAACAGGGTCTCGATGTACTTGGACATGACACAAGCCTCCTCGCATCTGGGAGAACACGCCCCGCGGCCACTGGCGGCCACCGGGGCGAATCTTTGACGCGTACCAGGTAAGCCTAGACCCGGAAGACCTGCGCTTCCATAGGTGTTTTCCCCCGTTCGCCCGGGGGAAACGCTGTAGGAGCAAACGCTCAGACCTGGATCAAGTGATTGCGAATGCAGTACTTGACGATATCCGCGAGATTACGGGCGCCGAGTTTGCGCATGATCGCCGCCCGGTGGGTCTCGGCGGTCTTGGCCGAGATGTTCAGCACCGCCGCCGCCTCCTTGGTGGAATAGCCGTCGGCCAGGAGCACCGCCAGCTCCCGCTCCCGCTGGGTCATCACGCCGCCGGGGCGCTGACGTTGGATCGCCGCCGAGACGTACTCGGCCACCATGTCCCGCCCCGCGGCGCCGGCGAGGAAGTAGTCGCCCCGGGCGGCGTGGCGCAGGGCCACCACCAGGTCGTCGAAGCAGCATGCCTTGAGCAGGTAGCCCCGGGCCCCCGCCTCGAAGGCCTGGCGCTGATAGGCCTCGTTGTGATGAGCGGTGAGGATGACGATCTCGCTCCGGGGATGGTGGTCGTGAATCCAGCGGGCCGCGTCGATGCCGTTCATCCGGGGCATGACGATGTCTAGCAGCACCACGTCGGGAAGCTGCTCGGCCACCGCCTCGATCGCCTCCCGTCCGTCCGCCGCCTCCCCGACCACCTCGAATTCGTCGCGGGCGGCGAGCAGGGCCCGCACCCCCTCGCGGAAGAGACCGTGATCGTCGACGAGCAACACGCGGATCGGCACCCGGGCCATGGATCCTCCAGACGGGCAAGCCCCGATTCTACCGCCCGGGACTCCCCCCGGCGACGCCGTCGGCGCCTTCCCCCGTCTGCGATAGACTCCCGACATGGAGCCATGGGATCGTCTCGCGGCCGGCCTGGATCGGCATTTCGGACATGCCTCCTTCCGCCCCGGCCAGCGGGAGGCCGCGGCGGCGATTCTTGCCGGCCGGGACCTGGTGGCCGTGATGCCCACCGGGGCCGGCAAGTCCCTGTGCTACCAACTGCCCGCCGCCCTGCTCGATGGCGTCACTCTCGTCGTCTCGCCCCTGATCGCCCTGATGAAGGACCAGGTCGACGCTCTGGCGGGCGCCGGCATCGCGGCCGCCGCGATCCATTCCGGCCAGGGGGGGGAGGCCCGGCGAGACGTGCGGCGGGCCCTGGCCGAGGGCGCGCTGAACCTGCTCTACGTGGCTCCTGAAAGACTGGCCAGCGAGGGCTTCCTCGCCCTGCTCGACCGCTGCCGGGTCGCCCGGCTGGTCGTGGACGAGGCCCACTGCATCAGCCAGTGGGGCCACGACTTCAGGCCGGACTACCGGCGCCTGGGCCCCCTCAAAAAACGCCTGGGCGTTCCGGTCTCGGCCTTCACGGCCACCGCCACACCCGGCACCCGCCGGGACATCATCGACCAGCTCTCCCTCCGCGATCCCCTGGAGTTGGTCACCGGCTTCGAGCGCCCCAACCTGACTCTCGGGGTCGAGCGCGTGGGACGGACGGTCGACAAGCAGGTGGTGGTCTCGAGGGTGCTGCGGGAGTGCGGCACGCCGGGGCTGATCTACGCGGCGACCCGCCGCAGCACCGAACGCTGGGCCCAGTGGCTGACCGCCCAGGGCCTGCGCGCCGACTGCTATCACGGCGGCCTGCCCGACGCCCGGCGTCACGCCATTCAGGAAGCCTTCACCGGCGGCGAGCTCGAGGTGATCGCCGCGACCAACGCCTTCGGCATGGGCATCGACAAAGCCGACATCCGCTTCGTGGTCCACGTCGAGGTGCCGGGCAGCGTCGAGGCCTACTACCAGGAAGCGGGCCGGGCAGGCCGGGACGGCAAACCATCCCTCTGCCTGCTGCTCTACTCCGGGGCCGACGTACGGACCCAGGAATTCTTCATCGCCCTTTCCAACCCCTCCCCGGCCCTCTTCCGCCGGGTCTGGGCCGACCTGGCGACAGTGGACGACGAGCTGCCCCCCTCCGCCTTCCCGGGCGCCGACGAGGCGGGGGTGGAGACCGCCGTACGCCTGCTGCGCCAGGCCGCCGATCTGGCCGGGGTGCGGCCGGGCCATGGCCCCCTGCCCCTCGACCTGGACATCCAGCAAGCCAAGGCCGAACGCGACCGGGAGCGTCTCGAGGCGATGATCCGCTACGCCCTCTCCCCCGGCTGCCGCTCCCAGTTCATCTACGACTACTTCGCCGGCTCGGCCCAGGGCGGTCGAGCCCTTCAGTGCGGCACCTGCGACAACTGCCTGGGCTGGCACCGGCACCGGGGCCGCCCCCTCGACGACGAGGAGTATCGACGGGTGCGCGTCGCCCTGTCGGGGGTGGCCCGCCTCGAGGGCCGCTTCGGCGCCCGGCGCATCGCCCAGATGCTCACCGGCAGCCGCTCGAGGGAGTTGTTGGTCCGGCGCCTCGATCGCCTGCCGACCTACGGACGCCTGGCGGAGTTGAGCGTCGACGAGGCCCAGAAACTACTCGGTGTCCTGGCCGATGCGGGGCTGATCGAACGACGCACCCTGGAAGGTGGCCGGCCGGGACAGTTCGTGCTGGCCCTGACGGAGATCGGCGCCGAGGTGATGAGGGGCGTCCGGCGACCGGAGCTGGCCCTGCCGTCCGGGCAGGCGGCCGCCGCCACCGGTCCGCCCCGCGAGCCCGGGCGGAAAGACCGCCGGCGGCGAAGAGCCGGCGCCTCCCCGCTGGCGGAAGCCCTGCGGGCCTGGCGGGCGGAGGAAGCCCGCCGCCGCGGAATCCCCGCCTACAGGATCCTCCACGACAGCACACTCGACGCCCTGGCCTGCACCCGCCCCCGCACCGCGGCCGAGTTGCTGGCGGTCAAGGGTATCGGCCCGACCAAGGCCGAGCGCTTCGGCCCGGCCCTGCTGGATCTGATCCGCGGCGCGCCGGCCCCCTGAAGACAGAGTCGACCGATCCCAACAGGTCGGAAGCGCGTGATGCGAGGATCTTCCCGCAGAGCACGCGATGGACCGCCTCGAGCCGGGCGGCCGCGGAGAAGGGCTTGCGCAACAGGGGTACACGGCCGGCCTCGAAGCCGTGAGCGATCCGCGCAGGGTCCGCACAACCCGACAGGAACAGGACGCGACGGCCGGCCAGCCTGGCGCCGAACCGTCGGGCGAGTTCCGGGCCGGTGATCCCCGGCATCACCACGTCCGGGATCAACAGGTCGTAGGCCGGTGCCTGCGGGCCCTCGAGCGCCGCCGTCGCCCCGTCGGGGTAGCACACGACCCGGTAGTCGCCTGCCTCGAGTACGCAACCGATCAGCCCTGCCACCGAGGGCTCGTCTTCCACCACCACCGTGTGCCCCTCGGCGTGCCGGGGCGTCGGCGGTCGCCGGGGCGCGACTTCGAGCGCCTCCGCGCAGAAGGGCAGGAGCAACCGAGAGGTCGTCCCCTCGCCGACCCGGGAGAAGACCTGCACGTCATCGCCGCCCTGGCGCACGATGCCGTAGGCGTTCGACAGGCCGAGTCCGGCACCGCGCCCGAGGGCCTTGGTGGAGAAGAAAGGGTCGAAGACCCGGGCCAAGGTTTCCTCGTCCATGCCCACGCCGGTATCACGGACCTCCAGGGCCACGTAACGCCCCCCCCGGCGGCAAGGCGCCGGCTGAAGGCCAGGGGTTGACCGACCCGGGAGGCCGCCCGCTCGGCGGCGCGCCACCCCTTGCCCCGGACTTCCTGGACCGGAGAAACGAACCAGGGTCAATTTGCGTCCTTTCCCCCGCCCTGTCTGCCCCTTGGCCGACCGGGTGTCGCGGAGTTGACGCTCCCTGCCCCGCCCCGTAAAGTGTGCCGCTGGCGACCCCACCCCCCTCACCCCCGGCGATGGGCGCGAGAAGCGGGTGGGGCGTGGCGTGTGGCGGTGTAGCTCAGTCGGTAGAGCAAGCGGCTCATAATCGCTGTGTCCCCGGTTCGAGTCCGGGCACCGCTACCACATCCGTTCCGAGAGCCTGGAGGCCTGCCATGGCCCCCACCCCCGAGCGTCCCACCCCCGATCCCTGGCTGCGCGCCGCTCCGCCGGCCCTGCTCGAGGAAGTGACGCGTCCCTGGGCCCCGCCCCGGGGGGCGCGCATCCTGGTCGCCGTCTCGGGAGGCGCCGACTCCCTGGCCCTGCTCCACCTGTTGGCGGCCCTGGCACCCGGCCGGGGCTGGACCCTGGCCGCCGCCACCCTGGACCACGGCCTGCGAGGCGAAGCCTCCGCGGCGGACCGCTGCTTCGTCGAGGAGGTCTGCCGTCGCCTCGACGTGCCCTGCCGCGGCCGACGGCTGCAGACCCGCCCCCGGCGCGGAGAGAGCCTCGAACTCTGCGCCCGGCGGGTTCGGCACGACTTTCTGCGGCGCACCGCCGCCACCGAGAAGGCGGAGGTCATCGCCCTCGGACACCAGCTCGAGGACCAGGTGGAAACGGTGCTCTACCGCCTGGCCCGGGGCACGAGCCTGGCGGGAGCGGGTGCCATGACCCGCTGGGCCCCACCCCTGTGGCGCCCCCTGCTGCGGGTTTCGCGGAACACCCTGCGGGAGTGGCTGCGGGAACAGGGAGCCGGCTGGCGGGAAGACGCCTCCAACGCGGAACTCGATGCGGCGCGCAACCGGATCCGCCATCTGGTCCTGCCGGCCCTGACCCGGGCCCTCGGCGGGCAGGCCCTGGCGGGCATCGCGCGCTCGGCGAGCCTGGCCCGGGAAGAGGGAGAGGCCCTGCACGCCCTCGCCGCGCGGCTCGCCCCTTCCCCCCTGCCCGCTCCCCCCGGCTGCCTGGCCCTCGATCGCCGACGGCTCGCCGATCTCCCTCCGGCCCTCAGGCGCCTGGTGCTGCGGGATCATCTCCAGCGCCTGGGGGGTTCCGACCTGCGGCTCTCCCGGGCGCACCTCGAGGCGGTCGACGCCCTGGTGGAGGCCCGCGGCCGGGGCCGCCGGGTGGACCTTCCCCGGGGACTGGTGGCCCGACGCGAAAAAGGGGTCATCATGCTGGCCTCATCTATCGAGGAGAAAGGCATCGATGGCTAGGAAGCTCGCACCGGAGGTCCTTTATTCCGCCGAAGAGATTGCACGCCGGGTCCGGGAGTTGGGCCGAGTCATCACCGAGCAGACTCCCGAACACGGCGAAATCGCCGCCCTGATCGTGCTCAAGGGCGCCTTCGTCTTCGGCGCCGACCTTCTGCGGGCCATCGACCGCAAGACCCGGGTGGGCTTTCTCGAAACCCACAAGGACCCCGACGATCCCGGCGCCACCGACTTCCTTTTCACCCATCCCTTTCCGATCCAGGGCGCCGACCTGTTGATCATCGAGGACATCCTGGACACCGGGATCACCCTGACCCGGCTGCAGGAGCGCATGGCCTCCCGCCGGCCGGCCCGGATCCGCACCGCCGTTCTGCTCGACAAGGTCCCCCGGCGGGAGGTCGAGACCCGCGTCGAGTACCGGGGCTTCGAAATCCCGGACAAGTGGGTCGTGGGTTACGGCCTGGACGATGACGAAACCTACCGCAACCTGCCCTACGTCGGCTTCATCGAAGATTGACCGGGAGCCGGCCGCGGCATCCCAGGCAGGAAAGTCCGGCGAAAGGTCCCGGATGGCGGCAACCCCCGCCCCACCCTAGAATCATCGTACAGGCGCCCTGGCGCAGATCCGCCCCGGCGGATCGGCCCCCGCCGGAGGAATCTTTGTGAATCAGCATGTCAAGACGATCCTGATCTGGGCGACGATCTTCGTCGGCCTGATCGTTGTGATCAAACTTTTTTCCACTTCCTCGGAGACGGCCGAGCCGCTGACCCAGAGCGCCCTGTACGAGGCGATCGACGAGGATCGGGTACAAGAGATCACCATCACCGGCGATGCCATCGGCTACCAGGTGGACGGCAAGTACAAGGACGGCACCACCTTCTCCACCTACCTGGTCAAGGACGAAAAGCTGATCGACCGCCTGCGGGAGCACGGCGTGACCGTCAAGGCGGAAAAACCGCGGGACGGCACGATCCTGGTGGGGATCCTGAGCTGGGCGCCGATCCTGCTGTTCATCGGCATCTGGATCTTCTTCATGCGGCAGATGCAGACCGGCGGCAACAAGGCCCTGTCCTTCGGCAAGTCGCGGGCCAAGCTGCTCACGCCCCAGGGCAAGAAGATCACTTTCCGTGACGTGGCGGGCTGCGAGGAAGCCAAGCAGGAACTGCTCGAGATCATCGACTTCCTCAAGGATCCCCAGCGATTCCAGCGCCTGGGCGGCAAGATCCCCAAGGGCGTGCTGCTGATGGGCCCTCCGGGCACGGGCAAGACCCTGCTGGCCCGGGCCATCGCCGGCGAGGCCAACGTTCCCTTCTTTTCCATCTCGGGCTCCGATTTCGTCGAAATGTTCGTCGGCGTGGGCGCCTCCCGGGTGCGTGACCTCTTCGAGCAGGGCAAGAAGAACGCCCCCTGCATCATCTTCGTCGACGAGATCGACGCGGTGGGGCGACATCGCGGCGCGGGCCTCGGCGGCGGCCACGACGAGCGGGAGCAGACCCTCAACCAGCTGCTGGTCGAGATGGACGGCTTCGAATCCAACGACGGGGTGATCCTGATCGCCGCGACCAACCGCCCCGATGTGCTCGACCCCGCCCTGCTGCGGCCGGGGCGCTTCGACCGCCGGGTGGTCGTGGGCCGGCCCGATGTCCGGGGCCGCGAGGAGATCCTGCGGGTCCACACCGAGAAGATCCCCCTCGGCGAAGTGGACCTGTCGGTCATCGCCAGGGGCACGCCGGGCTTCTCCGGCGCCGACCTGGCCAACCTGGTCAACGAGGCCGCCCTCTACGCCGCCCGCCTGGGTAAGAGCGCCGTGGGCCAGGACGACTTCGAGATCGCCAAGGACAAGGTGATGATGGGCGTCGAGCGGCGCAGCCTGCTGGTCTCCGACGAGGAGAAGCGGAACACCGCCTACCACGAGGCGGGCCACGCCCTGGTGGCCCACCTCGAACCCTGTGCCGATCCACTGCACAAGGTGACCATCATCCCCCGGGGCATGGCTCTCGGTGTCACCCAGCAACTTCCGGAAGACGACAAGCACACCCACACCCGGGCCTATCTCGAGGCGACCCTGGCGGTGATGATGGGGGGCCGGGTGGCCGAAGAACTGTTCATGGAACACCTGACCACCGGCGCCGGCAACGACATCGAACGGGCCACCGACCTGGCCCGCCGGATGGTCTGCGAGTGGGGCATGAGCGACAAACTCGGCCCCCTGACCTTCGGCAAGAAAGACGAGCAGATCTTCCTCGGCCGCGAGATCGCCCGGCACAAGGACTACTCCGAGCAGACGGCGATTCTCATCGACCAGGAGGTGCAGCGCATCGTGCGGGAGTCCTACGACCGGGCCACGGCCCTGCTCTCCGAGCACCGGGACGCCCTAGTGCGGCTGGCCGAGGCCCTGCTCGAAAGGGAAGTCCTCGACGCCGACGAGATCCGCCGGCTGGTGGACGGCGAGACTCTGCCTCCCATGCCCCCGCTGAACCCCGACGCTCCCGACTCGCCGGCCCCCGCCACCAACGAAGACGCCGTCACCGGGGAGGACCGGGATCCCGACCCCCTGCTGGGAGGTCCGGTCGAGCAGCCGAGCTAGGCCCCATGGCCACGGCGGGGGTGCGGACCTGGGATCTGTGCGAGAGCGCGGGCGAGGGCCTGCCCACCCCCTGCCGGGTCCTGCGCTGCCCTCCCGCCCACCGGACGGCGATCGCCACGGCCCTCGAGCGCCGCCACCCGCCGCTGTGTCTTCTCGAACGTCCCGATCACCTGCTGCTGGCCGGCCCGGCCCGGGCCCTCCTCGACTTCACCCGGCTTCTCCCGCCTCCCGCCGGCCCGGTCCTGGCGGCGGCCCTCGAGGCCTACGAGGCGGCTCCCCGCCCCCTGCGCTTCGCCGACGGCGCATCCCTGGACATGGCAGGCGCCGCGCGGGTGATGGGCATCATCAACGTCACGCCGGACTCGTTCTCCGATGGCGGGCTCTTCGTCGACCCCGGCCGCGCCACCGAGCAGGCCGCCCGGATGGCCGAGGAGGGAGCCGACCTGGTGGATGTCGGCGGTGAGTCCTCCCGCCCCGGCGCCACACCCGTCGACACCGACGAGGAACTCGCCCGGGTCATTCCCGTCGTCCGGCGCATCCGCCGGGAACTGCCGACCCTGCGCATCTCGGTGGATACGCGCCGGGGGGCCGTGGCCCGGCAGGCCCTCGAGGCGGGGGCCGACATGATCAACGACATCTCCGCCCTTGCCGATCCCTCGCTGGCCCGGGTGGTGGCCGAGTGGGGCTGCCCGGTGGTGCTGATGCACATGCGGGGTGAGCCCCGCTCGATGCAGGCCGACACGCGCTACGACGACTTGCTGCAAGAGATCTTCGATCACCTGGCGGAAAGAAGCGCCCGGGCCCGCGAATCGGGGATCGAGGATGATAGAATCCTCGTCGATCCGGGAGTCGGTTTCGGCAAGTCGGTGGAGGGCAACGAGGAGATCCTTCGGCGGCTCGGCTCCTTCAGGAGCCTTGGTTTTCCCATTCTCGTGGGTGTGTCCCGCAAGATGTTCGTCGGTTTCCGCAGCGGGGTGGAGGTTCCGGCCGCCAGGCTGGCGGGCTCTCTTGCGGCCGCCTGCGCGGCCGTCCTGGCCGGAGCGCGCATTATCCGGGCCCACGACGTAGCGGCCACCCGGCAAGCCCTGGCGGTGGTCGAACCCCTCCAGGGCTGGCCCCGCCGCGGTCCGGCAGAGGGCTCACGGTGAGCGAGATCCTCGACTTCCTCTGGCTGATCGCCGCCCAGCTCACCCAGCTCCGGGGCCTGCTCGATCTTCTCGTGCTGTGGTTCGCCACCTACCAGCTGATGCTGCTGATCCGGCGCACCCGTGCCGTCCAGATGGTCTACGGCCTGCTCGCCGTGGTGCTGCTGTGGGCCCTGACCGGGCTCTACTCACCGCTCCGGCTCCAGGCCGTAAACTGGGTCCTGAGCCAGGTGTTGATCTACGGCGCCTTCATGGTGATCGTGATCTTTCAGAACCCCATCCGGCAGGCCCTGGCCCAGTTCGGCCGGAATCCCTTCCGCCGCTTTCGGCAGCATGACGTCCGGGCCCAGATCATCGCGGACATCTCCCTGGCCTGCTCGGCCATGGGCTCGAGACGCATCGGCGCCCTGATCGTGCTCGAACGAACCCACGGCCTGAAGAACTACATCGAGACCGGCATCGAACTCGACGCCCGGGTGAGTTACGACCTGCTGATCAACATCTTCACGCCCAAAACGCCCCTGCACGACGGGGCAGTGATCATCAGCGAGGGCCGGATCAAGGCGGCGAGCTGCTTTCTGCCCCTGACCACCGACCCCTACACCTCGCGGGATTTCGGCACCCGCCACCGGGCGGCCAAGGGCGTGACCGAAGAAACCGACGCGGTGGCGGTGGTGGTCTCCGAGGAGCGGGGCAAGATCTCCGTCGCGGTCGACGGCGCCCTGCTCACGGATCTGGACGGGCGAGCCCTGCGCGCCTTCCTCGAAGAGCAGCTCGGAGGAGAAGGCGCCGAGGGTGAAGCCTCGCCGGGCTTCTTCGAATCGCGTTCGGCGCGGGCGGGACTGTTTTCATGAGGGGTTTTTTCCGGCGCAACATGGGCCTCAAGCTGCTTTCCCTCCTGCTGGCCTTCATCCTCTGGGCCAGCGTGGTGACCCGCTCGCCGGAAGTGCGCTGGTACGAGGTGCCGGTGCGGTTCAAGACCGGGCCCGATCTGATCGTCACCAACCCCGCCCCGGCCATGGTGGGCATTCAGCTCTCCGGCAGTTCCACGATCCTCGACCGGGTCGCACCGGACGAGATCTACGCCGAGGTGGACGTTTCCCACCTGGCCCCCGGCAGCCACCGGGTGGCCGTGGTTCCCGAGGAAATCCGGCGGGTCCCCCGGGGGGTCTCCGACATCAGCGTGGTCCATGCCCTGATCAGCGTCACCCTCGACGCCCGTCGGACCACCCTGGTCCCCGTGGTGCTGGTTCTGGGCGGGGAGCTTCCCGACGGCTACGAAGTCGTGGAGAGCGAGGTCAAGCCCTCGGACGTGGAGGTCAGCGGCCCCGAAAAAGAAGTGCTCTCCGTGCGCAACGTGCCCACCGAACCCTTCGATCTCAGCGCCCTCACCCGCAGCAGCGAGCGAATGCTCAAGCTGGTGCTGCCCGAGGCCAACGTGCGCCTGGCCCCGGCCACGGTGCGGGCCCGGGTGCAGATCCGCGAAGTGCCCACGTCCTTCTCGCTGCAACTCACCGTTCGTCCCAGTGAACCGGGATGGCGGGTGGAGCCGGAGGCCGTGACCCTCAGCTTCCTTGCCCCCCCCTCACTCTTCACCCCTCTCAGCGAACAGCTCCAGGCCACGGCATCGGTCGATGCCCTGGGCAGCAAGGCCGGCGAGGTGGCCGTCACCCTCTCCTGGGGCAATCTTGATACCGACGAGCTGGCGCTGGTCTCCGACGTGAAGGTCGAACCGGCCCGGGTGAAGGTACGGCCCAACTAGGAACGGGTCGGGGAGATCCACGACGACCATGAGAAAACTCTTTGGCACCGACGGTATGAGGGGTGTGGCGGGCACCCCCCCCCTCGACGGATCCACGCTCTACCGCCTCGGGCGCGCCCTGGCGGTGATCCTCGCTCGCGCGCCGGAACGATCGGCGCCGCCGCGAGTGCTGTTGGGGCGGGATACCCGCGAGTCCTGCGGCTGGATCGCCGCCGCCCTGTCCCGGGGCATCCGTGACGGCGGGGGCGAGCCGGTCAGCGCCGGCGTGCTGCCCACACCGGGCCTGGCGCTGCTCACACGCCGGGACGACTTCGCGGCGGGACTGATGGTCTCCGCCTCCCACAACCCCTACGAGGACAACGGCGTCAAGGTTTTCGCCGCCGACGGCAGCAAGCTCTCCGATCACTCGGAAGCCTCTATCGAAGCGGAAATGGAGGCCCTCGGGGACGTGGCGCCGCCGGTCGGTGACGACGCCGCGACCGACGACCACGATCATCTGCTCGAGGAGTACCTGGCCTTCCTGGACCACTGCCGGGAGGGGGTCGACCTGGAGGGCGTCCTGGTGGCCCTGGACTGCGCCCACGGCGCGGCCCACCAGGTGGGCCCCGAAGCCTTCCGCCGGGCGGGAGCCGGGGTGGTGGTCACCGGCGACGCGCCCGACGGCCGCAACATCAACGACGGCGTCGGCTCGCTCCATCCGGAGGTGGCCGCGGAGCTGGTGCGCAGCAGCGGTGCGAGCCTGGGCTTCTGCTTCGACGGCGACGCCGACCGCTGCATCGCGATTGCCGGCGACGGCACGATTCTCGACGGCGACTTCCTGCTCTACTACATGGGGTGCGCCCTGCACCGGGCGGGGCAGCTCAAGGGAGCCACCGTGGTGGCCACGGTGATGAGCAATCTGGGCCTCGAGAAAGCCCTCGAGGCCGAGGGATTGGCCATGCTCCGCACTCCCGTCGGTGACCGCTACGTACTCGAGGCCCTCCGTAGGCGCGACCTCAGCCTGGGGGGCGAGCAGTCGGGCCACGTCATCCTGATGGACTATGCCCCTACCGGCGACGGGGTGCTCACCGCCCTGACCCTGGCCCGGATGTGGAAGCAGGGCGCCGGCGATCTGCTCGAGGCAGCGGCGCGCATCCGGCGTTACCCCCAAGTACTCAAGAACGTACGGGTCCGCTCGAAGCCCGCCATCGCCGACCATCCCGTCCTGGCCGCCGCTGTCGCCGACGCCGAACGCCGGATGGCCGGCGAAGGCCGCGTGGTGGTGCGCTACTCGGGGACCGAACCCAAGGCCCGGGTGATGATCGAAGGCGCCGACGCCCGCCTGGTGGAAGACCTGGCCGACGAACTGGTGACGCTGTTCGAGCGGGAGTTGGGCTGAAGCGCCGCGGCGGGCGCGCCTGGATCGGCGATCCGGCCGGCCGGGGACCTCTACACAGCCGGGGCGGCTTTGTGCAAGAATCTGGCGTTCTGAACGGGAGGTAGGATGACGCGTCTGTCGGTCAACATCGATCATGTGGCTACCGTGAGGCAGGCCCGCCGGGCCGCGGAACCCGACCCCATCGCCGCGGCGGTGATCTGCGAGTTGGCCGGGGCTCACGGCATCACCTGTCACATCCGGGGCGACCGGCGGCACATCCAGGACGACGACCTGCGGCGACTGCGCGAGGTGGTGGGCACCCGCCTCAATGTGGAGATGGCCGCCACCGCCCGCATGCTGGAAATCGCCCGCCGCCACCGCCCCCACCTGGTCACCCTGGTGCCCGAACGGGAGGGCGAGGTGACCACCGAGGGGGGCATCGACGCCGCCCGCCTGCGCCGACGCCTGCGCGGGCACATCACCGCCCTGCGGCGCTCGCGCATCGACGTCTCCCTGTTCATCGATCCCCAGATCGAGCAGATCGAAGCGGCCGCGGAGCTGGGAGTCGGCACGGTGGAACTGAACACCAACGCCTATGCCGCGGCCGGGAGCGAGCGGGCCCGGGCCCGGGCCTACGACGCCTTCGTGGCCGCCGCGGCGCGGGCGGAGGCACTGGGCCTGCGGGTGGCTGCCGGCCACGGCCTGACGGTGCGCAACGTGGCCCCCATCGCCGACGTCCCCCAGGTCTTCGAGCTGAACATCGGACACAGTATCGTCGCGCGCGCGATTTTCCTCGGCCTCGGCGACGCCGTCTCGGAAATGCTCGACGCCATCGGAGCCTGAAAGGAAGCGAGATGTCTGAGCAGCAACGGGAATCCTGGGGCTCGAGGATCGGCGTGATCCTGGCCGCCGCCGGCAGTGCCGTGGGCATCGGTAACCTGCTGCGCTTTCCGGGCCAGGCCGCCCAGCACGGCGGCGGCGCCTTCATGATCCCCTACATCCTCTCGCTGTTGCTCTTCGGCCTGCCGATGATGTGGGTCGCCTGGACCGTGGGACGGATGGGAGGCCGCTGGGGTCACGGCACCACGCCGGGGATGTTCTGGCGGCTGAGCGGCAAGAGTTGGGGCAAGTACCTGGGCGTGATCGGCGTGGCCCTGCCGATGATCTTCATCCTCTACTACACCTACATCGAGGCCTGGTGCCTGGGCTATGCCTGGTTCTCCATGCGGGAGAGCTTCGTCTCTCATGCCGGGCGTTACGTCGACCTGCGCATGTTCTACGACGAATTCCTCGGCAACGGCACGACCCACAGCTACTTTCCCGGCATCGGCACCGCGGTCACCTTTCTCGCCATCACCCTGGCGCTCAACGTCTGGGTCTTGTTCCGCGGCATCAATCGCGGCATCGAAACCCTGGCCAAGATCGCCATTCCCCTGTTGCTGCTCTTCTGCCTGATCCTCTCGGTAAGGGTGCTGACCCTCGGACGGATCGAGGGCAGCGTGTGGGACGGGCTGCGCTTTCTCTGGTCACCGGACCTGACCGCTCTGACCAGCCCCAAGGTGTGGATGGCCGCGGCGGGGCAGATCTTCTTCACCCTCTCCATCGGCTACGGCTGCCTCGAGTGCTTCGGCTCGTACCTGAAGCAGAACGACGACCTGACCCTGACAGGGCTGACCACAGCCTCCCTCAACGAGTTCGTCGAGGTGATCTTCGGCAGCATGATCGCCATCCCGGCGGCGGCGGTCTACTTCGGCGCCGACAAGGTCCCCGAGATCGCCGGCCAGGGCACCTTCGCCATCGGCATGGTTTCGATGGCGGAGATTCTGCGCGGCCTGCCGGCCTTGCAGATCTTCGGCACGATCTGGTTCCTGCTGCTCTTCTTCGCCGCCTTCACCTCCTCGGTGGCGGTGGCCCAGCCGGTGATGAGTTTCCTCGAAGACGAGGCGCGGCTCTCCCGCGCCAGCGCCGCGGGCCTGCTGCTGATCTTCTGGACGCTCGGCAGCCTGCCGATCGTGCTGCTCTATCGCTATGGCGCGTTGAACGAGCTGGATTTCTGGGCCGGCACCATCGGCCTGGTGGTGTTCACCATCGTCGAGATCATTCTCTTCTCGTGGGTCTATGGCATCGACAAGGGCTGGGAAGAGATGCACCGCGGCGCGGTGATCCAGGTCCCCCGCGTCTTCCGTTTCGTGCTCAAGTACGTCACGCCGGTGCTGCTGCTGCTGATCTTCGCCTTCTGGTTCCAGGGAGCCGTGGTGAGCGGCGATCTGCTGGCCCCCGCCCCCAAGCTGCACTGGGGCATCATCGACCGGGAAACGTACGACGGTGAATTCCGCACCAGGGCTGCCACGGAAGGGAACGACGCGCGCGACCTGGCCGCCCTCGAGGCCAAGGTCGCCGATCGGGTCAGCCTGCTGCGGCGGGACCTCGACGGTTGGGCCACGGTGGTCCTGCACCCCAGCGCGCCACTGGTGGTGGCCCAGTGGAGCGGCGACCCCGCCCTGCTCGATGTGCTCCGGCCGAAGGATTTTCAGCGCTGGCTGTCTCTCCAGGGACTGCGCTACCAGGCGCCCCAGGGAGCGCCCCAGAGTTCCATCGCCATCAACATCGCCTTCCAGGCCCGCTACCGGGAAACGGCGATCTGGATCACGCGGCTGGTCATCGTCGTCTTCAACGCGGGCTTCCTGTTGATGGTCTGGGCGATCTGGAAGCAGCGCTATCCGGACGGACACCCGCCCCGGGAGGAGAGCCGATGAACGGCGGAGACTGGCTGGCGGCCCTGTTCATGGGCCTGACCTGGACCGCCGTGGTGGCCCTGACGGTGTTTTGTTTCTGGAAGGTCTTCCAGCAGGACCGGAACAGGTGAAACCCGGGCTGAGCGAGGCCGAGCAGCGCGCCCTGGCGGCCCGGGTCGAGAGTGCGGTGCTCTCCCGCCTGGGCTGGCGACTGATGCGCCCGTTGCTGGCCACGGGCCTGGCCGGTACCCTGTTCTTCCTCTTCCAGTCCGAGATCGATCCGACCCACGGCATCACGCTCTTCCTCGCCGGCGCCGGCGCCTTCTACCTGGTGCTGCAGCTCTACGTGGCGGCCTGGACCCGCCGGGCCGAGAAGGCCGCGCGGAAAGCCGGCGACGCTCTGGCCTCCACCGGGACCAAGGAGTAGGATGGCGCCGTCGGCCCGGCGGCTGCCCACCACGTCTCCGGCCGGCCCCACCACCCACCCTTCGACTTCCAGCGTGGACCCCGGGAGGCCCGATGTCCGATTCGATCATCCGAGAGCAGATTCCCATGATCCGTGAGGTCTACCGGCGGCTGCCGGAGCGCGTGGCCACCGCCCGCCGGCTCCTCGGCCGCCCCCTGACCTATGCCGAGAAGATTCTCGTCAACCACATCGACACCCTCGACGCGGCTCCCGAGCGAGGCGTGACCTACGCCGCCTTCCGCCCCGACCGGGTGGCGATGCAGGACGCCACGGCCCAGATGGCCTTGCTGCAGTTCATGCTCTCGGGACGCGAGAAAGTGGCGGTGCCCAGTACGACCCATTGCGACCACCTGATCCTGGCGCGCCGGGGCGTCGCCGAGGACCTCTCCGCGGCCAACGACATGAACGGCGAGGTCTACGACTTTCTCGCCTCGGCATCGGCCAAGTACGGCATCGGCTTCTGGAAACCGGGCTCGGGCATCATCCACCAGGTCGTACTCGAAAACTACGCCTTCCCGGGCGGCATGATGATCGGCACCGACTCCCACACCCCCAACGCCGGCGGCCTGGGCATGGTGGCCATCGGCGTGGGTGGAGCCGACGCCGCGGACGTGATGGCCGGACTGATCTGGTCGCTGCGCTGGCCTCGCCTGGTGGGCGTCAAGCTGACCGGTTCGCTCAGCGGCTGGGCGGCCCCCAAGGACATCATCCTGAGGGTCGCGGAGATCCTCACCGTCAAGGGCGGGACAGGTAAGATCGTCGAGTACTTCGGCCCCGGCACGGCGTCGATCTCCGCCACGGGCAAGGCCACGATCACCAACATGGGAGCCGAGATCGGCGCCACCTGCTCGCTTTTTCCCTACGATGAGCGCCAGCAGCGTTATCTCGAACTGACCGGCCGCGGCGAGATCGCCGCCATGGCCGAGAAGGTCGCCTCCGATCTGCGCCCCGACCCGGAGGTGCTCGACGCCCCCGAAAAGTTCTACGACGAGATCATCGAAATCGACCTCGACGCCCTCACGCCCCGCGTGGTCGGCCCCCACACTCCCGACCTCGGACGTCCCGTCGAACAGCTTGGCGCGGAGGCGAAAAAGGAAGGCTGGCCGATCGAGCTGTCGGCCGCCCTGATCGGATCGTGCACCAACTCCTCCTACGAAGATATCGGCCGGGCGGCGAGCGTAGCCCGCCAGGCCCTCGACAAGGGCCTGAAAGCCAGGGTGCCGCTGCTGATCAGCCCCGGCTCCGACCAGGTCTTCGCCACCGTCGAGCGCGACGGCCTGCTGGAGCCTCTCGAGGCCCTGGGCGCAACGGTTCTGGCCAACGCCTGCGGCCCCTGCATCGGCCAGTGGAAACGGGACGACATGAAAGATGGTGCGACCAACTCCATCATCACTTCCTTCAACCGCAACTTCCGCCGCCGCAACGACGGCAACCCCGAAACCCACGCTTTCATCGGCTCGCCCGAGACGGTGATCGCCTTCGCCCTGGCGGGCCGGCTCGACGTGGACTTCACCCGCGAGCCGGTGGCCGATGGCGTGCGTCTCGATCCGCCCGTGGCCGACGAATTGCCCGCGGCGGGCTTCGAGCAGCGCCGGGACGGCTACCAGCCTCCGGCCGCCGACGGCAGCCAGGTGCAGGTGGCGGTGGCCCCGGACAGCGAGCGCCTGCAGCTTCTCGAGCCCTTCGCCCCGTGGGACGGCCGGGACCTCGAGGGCCTGGCGGTGCTGCTCAAGGCCCGAGGCAAGTGCACCACCGACCACATCTCCCCCGCCGGCCCGTGGCTGCGCTTCCGCGGCCACCTCGATCGCATCTCCGACAACATGTTCACCGGCGCCAACAACGCCTTCACCGACGAACCGGGAACGGGCATCGACGTGCTCACCGGCGAGGTGGGCCCGCTACCGGCCATCGCGCGGCATTACAAGGCCGAGGGACTGGGCTGGGTCGCGGTGGGAGACGAAAACTACGGCGAGGGCTCGTCGCGGGAGCACGCGGCCATGTGCCCGCGCCACCTCGGCGCCCGGGCGGTGATCGCGCGTTCCTTCGCCCGGATCCACGAGACCAACCTCAAAAAGCAGGGCATCCTGGCGCTGACCTTCGCCGATCCGGCCGACTACGAGAAGATCGGACCCCGCGACCGGCTGAGCATCGTCGGCCTGGCCGAGATGGCTCCCGGCAAGACGCTGACGGTGGTCATCCGCCACCCCGACGGCGGCGAAGAGCGGATCCAGGTGCGGCACAGCTTCACCGAGGGCGAAATCGAGTGGTTCCGCGCCGGCTCCGCTCTCAACACCTTGCGCTCCTGAACGATTCGGTGTGGGTGGCTTCGGCGTCCCCCGGCCACCCACGCCCCGCCCGGCTCACGGGCTCCGAGTGTCGGTGTAACCCAGTTCGACCAGCAGCTCCATGCCGGGAGCGATCAGCGCCTCGAGGGTCTCCGGCGGCAGGGCCCGCCACTTGCCGATGCGGTCGGTGCGGGCGACCCCGGAGATCTACTCCCGCGCCGCGTCGCCCAGGGGCAGGCGGAGAAAGGCGAAGACCCGCTCGAGGGTTGGTACCGGCTCCCGGCAGAGATCCTCGTAACGCACCTCCAGGTACTGTTCCGGCCGGCAGCGTCCCTGCATGCCGAAGCGCACGGCCGTGATCCAGTGCTGCAACTCCAGCTCGGTGCGGTAACGCGCGATCATTTCGGGTCCGAGGGGCTCGCCGCGAAAGTGGGTCACGCCGGCATCGGCGAACACCGTCAGCCGGTCCACCGGCCGCTGGTGCAAGCGGGCGATGCGGGCGTCGAGGCGGGAGAGCATCACGTCCCGACCGTCACGGATCAGGTGCACGACCCGGGCCTGGGGAAAGGCATCGAGCAGCACCGGCAAGGCAAAGAGCGTCACGCCGATCTTCCAGCCGAAGGGACCGGGCTCGCCGATCTCCTCGCGGTGAAAGCGCTCCACCTCCGAGCGCAGCTTCTCC
Organism: Acidobacteriota bacterium; assembly: GCA_030949985.1. NCBI lineage: Bacteria > Pseudomonadati > Acidobacteriota > Acidobacteriota bacterium. The sequence goes on along the minus strand of JAUZRX010000017.1, from coordinate 58,707 downwards.
TGCAAGCTGCCGCGCGCCTCCTCCCCCATCGTCGGATAGCGGAAGGCGGCCATGCAGATCTCGTGGATCACCGAATTGCGAGCGGCGAAAAAGGCCGTGTCCTTGCGCTGGGGGTGCACCTTCCCCATCCGCACGCCGGCACGGATATAGGCCTCGCAGAGCAGGCGCCCTCCCGAGTGCCCACGCCCGAGAATCGGAAACGGTCCTTTCCTCACCGGCCCCCCCTCCTTCCGCACGGCTCCGGATTTGCACGCAGCCTGCCGCGAGCCCTAGATTCCCCCGGGAGCCAGGTTGGAAACCCCGGGAGACAGATCGTGCAGCATATCGTGATTTGCGGCTATCCGAGAGCGGGAACGACCCTCTTCTACAACATGCTTCACACCACGGTGAGCAACCACCACATGCTCAGCCGGGAATCCCACGCGGCCTGGATCATCGGCCGGCACCCGAGCGCCTGGATCACCAAGCGCCCCCTGGACATCTTCGAGATCGACGCGATCCGCGCCGCCAACACCTACGGCAAGCGCCTGCACGTGATCATCATGGTCCGCGACCCCCGCTCGCTGGTGGTCTCCCGCCACCAGAGCGTTCCCGACGACTACTTCATCGGCTGGGACCGACAGTACTTCGTCGACGGCGACCGCATCGAGCGCAGCAACCCCGGCATCGTCCAGATCCACAATGCCATCGCCAAGACCCAGGCCCGGGGCGACCTGGACTCGGTGCGCATCTTGCGCTTCGAGGACCTGGTGGCCGACCCCGAAGGGGTTCAGGCAGAGCTGGGCCGGGAGCTGGGTCTCGAGTACCGGGGCCGCTTCTCGGATTTCCACCGTGCCGACGTACCCGAAGACCTGCGCCGCGCCCTCAACGGCCTGCGCCCGGTGGACCCCACCGCCCTGACCCGCTGGCGCCGGCCCGAACACCGCGAGCGCGTGCTCGAGCAGTTCTCCGCCTGCCCCGCCCTCTTCGACCTGCTCGAACAGTACGGCTACGAGTCCGACCGCCGCTGGTGGGACGCGCTATGGAAAGAAGCCGATTCAGCGTCGTCCCTTTCGAATCGAATCACGACAGTGATGTAGACGGAACAGTGATGTAGACGGAGATCGGTTTGCCTGCTTGCAGCACTGGCCGACAGCGCCAGTGACGGACCGCTCGACGCGTGAGCGCGGCAAGCTCAATCGGACCCGCCCGGCAATCGAAACCTGACCCACCGGGGGCGGGGTGGCGCGATCGGGGCTTTTCGTCGGCTTCTTCCTCCGGCGGGCCTCCCCCGGCCGGTAGCTTTGGCCGTTCATTTCCAGGATCTGGACCCGAGGGGTCAGACGATCGAGCAGGGTCAAGTCCCAATTCTGCTGTAAATTTTTTCCGCGGGACCGGTCGCCGGGTTGAGGATCGGCGCCTCTCCACCGGACTTGGCGTGGGCCGTACCCGAGCCGTGGCACAGCTCGCAGCGGGCCGTACCGATGGCGCCCAGGTTGGCCCGCCCGTGGACGGTCTGCGCGAAGCTGTCCTCGTGGTCGCCGTGACACGCAAAGCAGGTGGTCTCTCCGGGGCCTCCCGCGGCGGCGCGCGTGTCCATCACCACGCCCGCCCCGATCCACCCGATCGCACCGAGCGTTGCGAGCAGGCCGAAACGCAGGGGGCTCCTCCTCTTTCCTTCCTCATCCCAGACAACGCCATGTCTTTGGCGCTGACCTGGCCGCTTACGCCCAGCGCTCCCCGGTGGCCTCTCTTCCAGCACCTGCGCGCGCCGGCCGGCGCGCTTTTACTTACCTGATAACCCAATGGGTGTAAACCCTCCCCTTTTCGGGGTTTTCTTGCGTGTTTTTGGCGAACGAATGCCGATGCTTCAGCGGAGCAAGTGGTTCCAATAAGTCCGAAAGGGTCCGCAAACGCCTGGAAGGCAGCAGAGGCGATGCGGACAGGAACGCAAGCTCAGGGGCAGGTGGCGGCCGCCGCCGCGATCCCGGCATCGCGATCCGGCGTGCGAGCGCCGTCATCGGGAGCGTAGGAGCCCGCGCTGGCCCCCACCGACGCCCGCGCCAGGTAGAAGGCGGGCAGCGCCCGATCGCCGACAGCCAACTCCGTGGCAGCCAGGTCGTTGGCCTCGCAGGTGTCGGTGGCGGCGGCGAAGCCCTCGCCCCGGGCCAGAGCCCCCAGGTCGCCGCTGACCACGTCGTAGACCGCGGCCTCCACCGTCTCCCAGGCGAGGGTGGTCTCGTCGACGAAGCGCAGGCGGCGCACCAGGGAGGGTACGCCGGCGGCAGCGCAGTCCAGGGCGCCCGCCCGAACGGCCCAGGCACTCGGCTCCTGCCGACTCCAGGCCAGGCGCACCCGCTGCCCGTCCCAGGAGGCGGCGAGGGAGTCCACGTCCCGGTCATCGCCCACGGGCACGTCGGGCCCCAGGCGCTGGCCGCTGGCCGACAGGCGCACCCGGAAGGGTCGACTGCGGCCTCCATCGCGGAAATCGCGGAACAGCAGCAGGGCCTCGTCGCCGGTCCAGACCAGCGCGGGCTGGTCCGACCGACCACCGGCTTCGGTGACGGCAGCCGGACCGGAGACCACCTGCCCTTCCCCGTCCAGGTGAGCCAGGATGATCTCCCGCCGGCCACCGGGGCCTTCGGGGCCGGACCAGGTCACCAGGTAGCCCGAGGAGGTGGCGACCACGGCAGGGTCGCGGCGACCGGGGGCCGGCGCGGCGACGGGGGTCCGGGGATCGACGGCAGGGTCGCCGCCGGGATGACGGGCCGCGCCGAAGCGGTCCCGCCGCTCGAAGCTCACCCCGAGGCCACCGGCTGCGGGCTCGAGCAGCGCCAGGGCCACGCCACCGTCACCTTCCGGGGCGAGGGCCAGTTCGGGCACTTCGCTGCCCACGCCGGAAGCCAGGATCAGCCCGTCGAGCAGCCGGTTGCCGCTGTCGAGCAGGCGCGTGAAGGCCAGGGAGGCGTCCGCACCTTCCCGCCAGCCGAGGGCCAGGCCCAGGCCGTCCCACGCCAGAACGGGCGCCTCGGTGCCAAACGCGGCCGGGGCCACCGGCTCGTCATAGACCGGCGCGGCGCCCAACCCGTCGCGCAGGGTCACCCGCAGGCGCGGGTCGGCCTCGCGCGCGTCGCGGAAGACCGCGGCGATGCGCGTGCCGGTCCAGGTGGCGGCGGGCTGGGTGCTGATGGCCTCGTCTTCTTCCACGCGCTCGGTACTCCAGGGCGCGTCGCCCCGCTCGACGACGAGCTGCACGCCGGGGGCAGCCGGGTCGGCATGCACCAAGAAGACTTCGTCGCCGCCGGTGGCCAGGGCCACGCCGGAATCCTGCTGGGTGCCGAAGTCTTCCATCGCCGCCACCGGCGCCGCCTCGCAGGAGCGCTCGCAGCCCTCGTCGAGGGAGCCGTCGAGGTCGTTGTCGCGGCCGTCGCAGGCCTCGGTGGCATCGGGAAAGACCGTCGCGTCGCCATCGTCGGCGTCGCCGTCACACCAGCTCACGCCGTCGCCATCGCCATCGGCGCAGCAGCGCAGGCCGCCGATGCGCACGAAGCTCTGCAGCGGGCCGATGTCGCCCACCTGGAAGCGCCAGACGACGCCCAGGTACGAGCCCGTCCAGACGGTGGAGACGCGGGCGAAGTCGTAGATCACGTCTTCCTGGTGCAGGGAGACGGCGCCCTGGGCCACCCCCTGATCGTCCGCCTGCCGCGCGGCGAGCTGCCACTGGTCGCCGAAACCACCGCCGGGCCAGTAGGCCACCCACGTGACCAGGTACTCCTCGCCGGTCCAGACCACCGCCGGATCGATGGCATAGGTCGTCACCCCGTCGTCGAGGCGGCTGGCCGTGTCGAGGGGAGTTCCCGCGGCATTCAGACGCTGAAAACGGATCTCGGTGGAACCCAGGATGCCAGGCCTCTCCGACCAGGCCACGGCCCAGCCGGCAGCAGTGGCCACCAGGCTCGGATCGTCTCCTCCGTTGCCCGACGACAGGTCGACCACCGAACCGAGCAGGCTGCCGTCGAGTGCCGAGCGCGCAAAGCGGATCGTGCCCGTCCCATCGCCCGCGGCCCAGGCATAGCCGATCTCCTCACCGCGCAACGCCAGGCTCACCTCGGCGGCCCCCGCGCTGACCGAGCAAGAAACGCAGGTCTCCGGTACCAGCACACTGCCATCCGGCGCCACCCGGGCCATGTAGACGTGATCGCGTCCCCGAACCCAGGCCACGACGAAGGCGCTGCCGTCCCAGGCGATGGCCGGATCGTCGTCCCGGAAGCCGGCACCGCTGACCACGACGGGGCCCGCGTCGAGGTTCCCCGCCCCATCGACGAAGGCGAAGTGCACCTGCTCGTTGCCCGGCGTGCCCGCGTCCCAGGCCACGCCATAGCCGCCTGGGGACGAGGTCACTGTGGGGCCACTCAGGCCGGAGGCATCCACCAGCGGTGCGACCTCGATCGGCGCTTCCAGCGGCTGGGCCGCGCTGTCGTAGCGCCGCAGGTAAACCGCCGGATCCTGGGCACCGCCGTCGGTGTCGTGTTCCATCCAGACCACCGCCAGACGCGCCCCATCCCAGGCCACCGCGCGGTCACGCCCGAAGCCGGTCAGCGCATTGCTGTTCTGGGTCGCCACCGCGGCCAGCACGGTCATCCGCCGATCCCCGCAGGTGCGCAGGCACCCCTCGTCCAGCGAGCCGTCGGCGTCGTTGTCGCGACCGTCGCAAAGCTCCGGCGGCGAGGCCGCCCAGGCCGACATCCAGAACGGCCCGAGCAGCAGGCCGGCAGCCACGAACGCTGAGAGTCTTCTGAGAGTCGTCGCCTTCATCGGGGGCCTCCCCTGGAATCTACGCCGAAACCCTACGGGCAGTACGTCGCCGCCTGTCGCTCGGAGCCGTCACTCGCCACGCCCAGCGGCCCCCACCCCGCGGCATTGACGCCGCCGACCAGGTAGAACCACGCCTGCGCCGGAGCGGGCTGCTCCTCATCCGTGGCCGCCGGCGCTGTCAGGCCCGTGGCCAGACATACTCCTGCGCCCCCCAGCCCCAGGTCGGCCACGTCACCGCGGTACAGGTCGAATGAATCCGAAGCACTCGGCGCCGCCGCCTCCCACTCCAGGTGGGTCGCATCGGTGAACAGCAGAGGTGTCAGAGATTCCGCCGGCGAAACCTCTGTCGGAGGAAACAGCGTCGCACCGGTGCAGATCTCATCCCGAGACGTTTCCACCTGCACAGCTTGCATTCCGATCATCGTGACGGTCAGGTCCAGCAGTTCCCCTTCTACTCCTGCGTAGGACTCGACGGTCACAGGTTGTTGCTCCGCTATGGCATTGGGAACTCCACCGATCGTGCAGGCGGGGGAAACGCTTGCGTTGTCGTCGGTACGAAGAATAAGGGTGTCGTTCAGGCTGTAAAGCTGGCCACGGCTGTAGGAGCGCGTCAATCCAGCAAAGAGGCAACCTCGGTCCGCCAGGCACACGGATCCATACAAACGCTCAAGCTCGAAATCCCCGTATGACCGCTGCCAGAACACCGACCCGTCGGAGGGATCGAAGGCGAGTAGCCATCCCTCCGAAGCCTGCTCTCCGTAGGGAGTGTAGTCTCCAGAAGCCAAAGCCGTTCCTTCGGGAGTCAGGATCAGATCGTAGAAACTCCCTCCCTCGAGGCTGTCGAACGGCAACTCCTGGTGCCATACGATCTCGCCGTGTGAATCCAGGCGAAGCAGCCAGCCCCGCGGTAGGATGCTGTGAATCGTGTGAGCCTGTCCGGCAATGAGGCAGCCTCCGTCGTCCAGAACCACGACGGCACGAAAAACGTCCGCACCTTGCATGCGAAAAGTCCGCTGCCAAACAATGGCCCCCGACGCGTCAACTCGGACAGCCAACCCGTGATCGCGAGAATCCTCGCCAAAGCTGGTGGAACCCACCAGCAGAAAGCCTCCGTCCGGCATGACGGCCAAGTCCTCGAGGGACTCGAATTCCTCGGCAATACCGTAAGTTCGATGCCAGAGAAGTCTTCCCAGTCGATCTATCTTGAGGACGAGAAAATCGGTTCGGGAAAAGTCGTTCGAGTTTCCGCCAACCACGATCGCGTCCTTGCCGGCCATCCCCATGGCCACCAACGCCTCCTCTTGATCCATGCCGTAGGCCCGTGCCCAGACGACTTTCCCCCGCGCATTTACAACCATGATCAGAGCGTCCGCGTATCCCATGCCGAAAGATCTCGTCGACCCAATCGCCATCACTTGTCCACCATCCAACGCGATCAGATCCCGCAGGACTTCTCGTGAAGAACCACCATAGGCAGCAGACCAGATCACGTCGCCCTGAGCATCGACCGCCACTAGAAGGGCATCGTCCCGATTGCCGTCCTGATTGGCAGCTCCAGCGAGAATCCACCGGCCACCACTGGTGGCCATGACCGCGTCAGCGCTATCGTCCTGCGCCGAGGAACTCAGCGCCGATGCCCACGTTTGGGCCAGGACACAAGGTGTTGCGTCAATGACCAGGTAGAGCGACAGCCATGCGAGTAGCAGCACCTGTCTCCAGAGGAGCCCCACCTCTCGTCCATGAAGAGAACCCCGGCAACCTCTGACAGAACGCAACCAGAGCATCATGGAATATTGTGACGGTTCAACGCAGCATTGATGAGCGCTGAATACTGGCCTGAAAAGAAGCTACTGTCTACTTCTACCAGATCAGATCGAATGGAATCCCAACACGCTGTGTTGTTTTGCAGTGCCAAGAGAAACAGAGCCTTCGTATCTCGCGCTCCATTCGTCGGATTTGCAGCAATGATGTCCTCTCGAAGATGCCAGAAAGCGGCTGCGATAGGCTTGCCCTTCGCGTGAGAATCGGTCCCGTTGACAGGGTACTGAGTTTCGTTATCCAGGTCTCGGAGACATCCCGCAGACAGGAAACCCTCACCAATGCAGCTTGTGCCCAGGGAGAGGGCAGCGAAAGCGTCAGACACCCCCTCATCGAAGCCATAGTAGTCATTCTCATTGCAGGCAGCGGGATTCGTCAAGATCGAGTGGGTTCGCACGAAAAGATGCCCGAACTCGTGGCGCAGGATTGTCGAACTGGCTGTATTCGTCGCGGTCTGACCGTTGCCGCAGTCGCCACCGGCGCCGGTGAGAATTCGGTTGGTGCCGGGACTGTACTTGGCGTTGCAGTTGAGATAGACGCAACCGCCGATGGGGGGCGGGTAGCAGTGCTTCGGCACATTGGTGATCGCGGTCAGATTCGGCTGGTTGCCGTTGGGTATCTCCGGATTCCAGGACGGCAAGACGCTCCGTACCCAATCGATGGCACCATTGACATGCAGGTAAGCGTTTCCAGAAGCAGTCTTGGCGTCCATGCCGTTACCAGCGAGCGTGAAGTCGTACTCCAGGGAAACGTCGGTATCCCATGTCTGAGTGACCCGGTACAAGGAGCCATCTGCCACTCCATCGCCGTCGCAATCCGCATTGAGGGTTCCCGAATCGAGTGCGGCGGAGAAGACTGAAAAGTCGGGGGAAACAAGATCTGCAACGAGAGTCCCTGTCTTGGTCGGTACGTTGACCGAGTATTGCCCAAGAGGGTTCGTGGTCTTGTCAATCGGAGGATCGCTGTCCGACCGGTAGGCGGAAACCAGCACGTTCTGGCCAAGAGCGAGAATCGCCGTGGAGGCCGAGGGCGGTGCGTCGTCGGGAGCAGCCCAGATCCAGACGTTCCCGGTGAGCGGTGCCACCTCGGTAAGCAGCGTCCCATCATTGCCGCTGATCGCCGGCCAGGTCGGCGTCAGGTAGTCGTCATCCACCTCGACACAGGGATCTGGGCCTGTGATCGCCATGACCGGAGGACTAAGAACCGAGACAAGAAGAGCTACGAGAGAGAGAGAGACCTTCGCTTCGCCTTCGTCTGCATCGAACGCCTCCCCACGGGCCGGAGCCGGCCCGTCACACATGGCCCGTCACACATGGAATGTACAGCGAGGGCCAACAGGTACCACAGAATCTCCTTGCCATTCAAGTCCTTCGATTCAGATTCCAGCCAGACCTTGCGGCGAGAAAACCGCTCCCGATTTAAAAAATGGCGCCGCAAAGCCCCTCGGCGTACCCCTCTGGCAAGGTTCGGTCACGCAGCAGCCAGGAGGAGGGGCGATGCGGGTCGGTGTGCTCGATATTCTCGCTTTGCCTGCGCAAACGCGGGGGCAGCGCGCCTACTGTGAAGTGATGACCCGGCAGTACGCCTCCGTCACGCCCCAGGCGATCTCCGTCTGGTGCCGTCAGGCGGGACATACGGCTTTCTATGCCACCTACTACGGCGTGGGTGATCCTTCCTGCAGGTTGCCCGAAGACCTCGATTTTCTCTTCATGGGTTGCCACACCCACGCCAGCCCCCTGGCCTATGCCATCTCACGCTGCTATCAGCGGCGAGGCACGGTGACGGTGATCGGCGGTCCTCACGCGCGCTCGTTCCCCGCCGACTGCTTGCGCGGGTTCGACCTGGCGGTGTGGGATTGCGACCGCCACCTGGTGGCACGGATCCGATCGCCCCGGAGATCGTCAGCGCGCCTGCGGCTTGAGCCCCTTCAGCCCGCCACCTCGGCAGCGGCGCCGGGAATGCGCTCGATCTCGAGCCCGCCCTCCGGGCCCAGGTCGACGCGAATCCGATCGCCGGACAACACCTCGCCGGCGATCAGCTTCTCGGACAAGGGCTCGAGCACCTGCTCGCGGAGCACGCGCCCCAGGGGACGGGCGCCGTAGGCCGGGTCGTAGCCCTGGTCGGCGAGGAAGTCGACGGCCTTCTCGCTCAGCTCCAGCTCCAGCTCCCGCTGGGCCAGCAGCGGGCGCATCCGCTCGAGCTGCACGCTGACGATCTGGCGAATCGCCTCCCGGTCCAGGCGGTCGAAGATCAGCACCGCGTCGATGCGATTGAGGAACTCGGGGCGGAAGGTGGCCTTGAGTTCCTGCTGGCACAGGCGCTCGATCTCGGCCTTGTCCTCCATGTCGAGGATGTACTGGCTGCCCACGTTGGAGGTCATGATCAGGATCGTGTTGCGGAAGTCCACCGTGCGGCCGTGGCCATCGGTCAGGCGCCCGTCGTCGAGCACCTGGAGCAACACGTTGAAGACCTCCGGGTGCGCCTTTTCCACCTCGTCGAGGAGCACCACGCTGTAGGGCCGGCGGCGTACCGCCTCGGTGAGCTGGCCGCCCTCGTCGTAGCCCACGTAGCCCGGAGGGGCGCCGATCAGGCGGCTGACCGCGTGACGCTCCATGTACTCGCTCATGTCGATGCGCACCATCGAGCGCTCGTCGTCGAAGAGGAACTCCGCCAGCGCCTTGGCCAGCTCCGTCTTGCCCACACCGGTGGGCCCGAGGAAGAGGAACGAGCCCAGGGGTCGGTCGGGGTTCTGCAGGCCGGCGCGGGAGAGGCGAATCGCCCTGGCTACCCGCTCGATGGCGTGGTCCTGGCCCACCACCCTCCGGTGCAGGCGCTCTTCCATCTTCAGCAGCCGCTCGCTCTCGCCTTCGAGCATCCGCGAGACGGGAATGCCGGTCCAGCGCGCCACCACCGCGGCGATGTCCTCGGCGGTGACCTCCTCGCGCAGGAAGGAGCCCGCGGCCTGGGCCCGGGCGAGTTCTTCCTGGAGCTGCGCGATGCGCCGGTCGATCTCGGGGATCTTGCCGTAGGACAGCTCCGCCGCCCGCTGCAGGTCGCCGTCCCGCTGGGCACGTTCCACCTCGCCCCGCAGGTCGTCGGCCTGCTGCTTGAGTTCCTTGATCTGCCGCACCAGGTCCCGCTGGATCTGCCAGCGGCTGCGCAGGGCGCGTACATGCTCTTCCTTGGCGGCGACTTCTCCTTCGAGCTGTCCGACCCGCGCCCGCGCCTCGGGGGAATCCTCCATCTTCATCGCCTGCAGCTCCACCTGCAGGCGGGTCAGCTCGCGCTCCACGTCGTCGATCGCGGCGGGCACCGACTCGATTTCCATTTTCAAGCGGCTGGCCGCCTCGTCCACCAGGTCGATGGCCTTGTCGGGCAGGAAGCGGTCGGCGATATAGCGGTGCGACAGGCGGGCGGCGGCCACCAGGGCCGCATCGGAAATGCGAATGCCGTGGTGGACCTCGTACTTCTCCTTCAGGCCGCGGAGAATCGCCAGGGCGTCCTCGACGCTGGGCTCACCGATGAACACGGGCTGGAAGCGCCGCTCGAGGGCCTTGTCCTTCTCCACGTGCTTGCGGTATTCGTCGAGGGTCGTCGCGCCGATGCAGCGAAGCTGGCCGCGGGCCAGGGCCGGCTTGAGCATGTTGGCCGCATCCTGGCCCCCCTCGGCGGCGCCGGCGCCGACCAGGGTGTGCATCTCGTCGATGAAAAGGATGATCCGCCCCTCGGCGGCGGTGACCTCTTCGAGGACGGCCTTGAGCCGATCCTCGAACTCGCCGCGGTACTTGGCTCCGGCCACCAGGGCCCCCAGGTCGAGGGCCAGCACGCTCTTGTGGCGCAGGGAATCGGGCACGTCGCCCGCGGCGATGCGCTGGGCGATGCCCTCGACGATGGCCGTCTTGCCCACGCCGGGAGGACCGATCAGCACCGGGTTGTTCTTCGTGCGGCGGGAGAGCACCTGCATGGTGCGGCGGATCTCCTCGTCGCGACCGATGACAGGGTCGAGCTTGCCCTCCCGGGCCAGGGCGGTCATGTCCGAGCAGTACTTCTCGAGGGCCCGATACTTGTTTTCCGGGTCAGGGCCGGTGACCCGCTGGGTGCCGCGCACCGCTTCCACCGCGGCGGCCAGGCGCCCAGTCTCGGCGCCGTGACGTCCGAGCAGTTCCCCCGCCGCGCCGCCGGCGGCCACCAGGCCCAGCAGCAGGTGCTCGGTGGAGACGTATGCGTCCCCCCTGGCCGCCGAGTCCTTCTCCGCCAGGCGCAGGGCCTGGCTCAGCTCGCGTCCCATGTAGGGCTCGCCACCCTCCACCCGGGGCCGGCCCTGGAGTTCCCGCTCCAGGTCTCCCAGCAAAGCGTCGAGGGGCACGCCCGCTCGTTCGAGGATCGGACGCACCAGGCCGTCGTCCTGGCCGAGCAGAGCCGCGAGCAGGTGCAGACCGGTGATCTCCTGGTGTGTATGCTCCGCCGCGATCTGCTGGGCGGAGACCAGAGCATCCCGCGACTTGGTGGTCAGCTTGTCCGCGTTCATTCGAGTCTCCCTCCCGGCGGGCCTGGTTTCGCCGCGAGGGCGGCCTGCCGGGGTCGCGATCTTTTAAGACCGCGCGACGCCGCTGGCAACCGGGAGACTCGCCACGGTAATCAGGTGAGCTGCAGCAGGGAGATCGTAGTGGAGAAGAAGCGATCCTTGTGGTGCTCGATGGGGATCTGCTCCAATTCGAACTGCACGGAGACCATGCTGATCCCGCGGGTGTAGTAGACGTCGTAGCTGGCTCCGAGCACCAGGGAAGGTACCGAGATGTTTTCGATCTGGTAGTCAGTCCCGGCCAGGGCCGCCTTGATGCCGCCGGCGATGATATTGCCGATTTCCATCACCCCGTCGAAAACCATCTCGTCGGGGGCATCGGGCACTTCCCCGAGCAGCCCTCCCGCCAGGTAAAGCATGCCCCGCTCGGAGAGGTTGATGGTGACACTGCCGTTGGCCTTGCCCACCAGTCCCACGATCACGGCGATCGGTCGTGTGGCAGAGAAAAAACGCGTGGCCCCGACGGGGGTGGGAGTGATCCCCGTCATCTCCAGCCCCCCGAGGGTGCCGGTAATGGCGGCGTTGAGCAGGACCTCGTCGAGTTCCAGTCGTGGCATCACGCTCTCCTTTAACCAAGTCTCTCCCTAGACTTATGGCCCGATCCGGGGACCGTCAACCCCGTACCGCCGAAAAGCTGAAACACGCCGCCCCCGTGGCCGCCCACCCCGCGAAGGGGCCGGGAGCGGCAACAGTCCTGGCAGGCCGCCTGGCTGCGCCGAGAGGTGAACGGTTCTCCTGCCGGCAGGGAGTCCGGCCCCGGGGCAGTTGGCGGGAGCATGGTTCAATCGATCGACCCGGTGGCAGCCTACAGGTGGAAGAACTCCGCGTGGGAAATCGTCCCCTTTCAGATCGACGAGCGTCAATAGCCATTCGACATCACCTCCGATTCCCTCACTCCGGCCAACGGGTGTGCGATTCCACCGGGCACCGCGACGTGGAACGGCTGGACCCGCGTGTCTCGCGACAGCGAGGCGCTTCTCTTCTGGCTCCCGGCAGCCGCAGGGATTCGGTCATCACGCCGTGCAGTACACGACTCTCCTCGACTACCAGGACGGGAACCGCTGGACGGCAAGCTGTTCGGGCGAATGACGCGGCGAATGCTGGTCTTCGATTCTACCGACGTGTGTGCTGTCGATCCGGATGACGAAGCAGCGGACTTTGGGGCACCCGGCGGCTGCAGCCTCCGCGACAGACCTTCCTTGCCGCACGCCCTCGGTGTCCTGGTCGGGTGTCCTCTTCGCGGCGCTGTGGGTCGAGGCGCGAGGCGGGCAGTGGAACGTCTATCACGCGGAAGTCGATGAAGCGGGGACACCGACACGCCTGCCGCGGCTGGTGCAGAGCGCGACGGAACCGGTCTCGGACGTGGATCCGGCCTGGATCGAAGATCGCCAGGGGGCCACGTGGAACCAGTAGAGCGACGGCGTGGCGGAGGTCGTCCTCGTCGAGCTGTCGGCCGGCGGTACGCCGGTCGGTACGCCACAGGTCGTCTCGCTCCGGGACCGGCAGGCTTCCACCGAGCCGTCGCCGAGTTGGGCCGGGGGCGGCGCGAGTCAATCCGCCTCCCGGGACGCCTCCATCGCCGTATCCCCCCGCCTGCCCGTAGCCGCACGATCCAGCGAGCTGTTCAGCCGAGGTGCCGCCCCGCCGGCGTGGCGCCCCGGCCTCAGTCGCATCGGCTCCACGACGCTCGCAGGGGGCCGGTCTCGGCCACCACGGCAGTGAGCACCTCGCCCCGGCGGGTCAGCTCGGCCATGGCGTTGTGGTCCTTGTAGAGGGGGCGGTCCACGTCGAGAAAGTCCACTGCCCGGCGCACGGCCTGACGGGCGGCCTGGGTGCCGCGCCCGGGGTTGAAGTCCCGCAGGTCCAGGGCCTGGGCGGCGGCCATCAACTCGATGCCCAGCACGCCCTGGGCGTTGTGCAGAATCTGCCGGGTCTTGAGAGCGCCGTTCATGCCCATCGAGACGAAGTCTTCCTGGTCGGCGGCGGCGGGAATCGACTGCACGTGGGAAGGCGCGCTGAGAATCCGCTGCTCGACGATCAGCGTATCGGCAGTGTACTGGCTGAGCATCATCCCCGAGAAGATGCCGGCGCCCCGGGTCAGAAAAGCCGGCAGGCCCACCGAGAGGGCCGGGTTGAGCAGGCGGTTGAGGCGCCGCTCGGAGAGCACGGCCACCATGGTCAGACCCGAGCCGATGGTGTCGAGGGGCATACTGACGGGTGTGCCCTGGAAGTTGGCCCCGGTGAGCACCAGGTCGTCCTCGGTGACGAAGAGGGGATTGTCGGCACAGCCGTTGAGTTCGATCTCCACCTGGCGGCGGGCGTAGGCCATCATGTCCCGCAGGGCGCCGATCACCTGGGGGGTCGAACGCATGGAGTAGGCATCCTGCACCTTGACATCGATCTTGCCACTGAGCAGGTCCGAGCCTTCGATCACCTGTCGCAGGTTGGCCGCGGAGGTCACCGCGCCGGGAAAGCCCCGCAGCTCGTGCAGACGGGAATGATAGGGCTTCATGTTGGCCATCAGGGCCTCGAGGCTCATCGCCGCGGCGATCTCCGCCTGGGCGATCCACTGCTCGGCATCGAGCAGCAACAGGCAGGCGATGCCCGTGATCAGGTTCGAGCCGTTGATGGCCGACAGGCCGTCGCGGGCCTGGAGCCCCGGCACGGGAATCCCCGCCTGCTCCATCGCCTTGCCTGTAGGCATCCGCCGACCCTGGTAGAAGCACTCCCCCTCGCCCATCAGGCTCAGGGCGATCTGGCTCATGGGCGCCAGGTCGCCGCAGGCCCCGACGCTGCCCTTCTCGCAGACCACCGGGGTGATCCCCGCGTTGAGCAGGGCCACGTAGGTCAGGGGGATCTCCCGACGACAGCCGGAGTAGCCCTTGGCGTGCACGTTGATCCGGCTGAGCATCGCCGCCCGCACGTGCTCGATGGGCGCCGGCTCGCCGATCCCCGCAGCGTGGTTGTAGATCAGGTACTTCTGGAACTCCCGCACCTGGCCGTCGTCGAGCCGCACCTCGGCCAGTTCGCCGATGCCGGTGTTGATGCCATACATCGTCTCGCCGGCCTCGATCTTGCGCTCGATCATCCGCCGGCAGGCGTCGATGCGGGCCAGGGCGTCGTCGCTCAGGCTCACCTTTTCGCCCCCGCGGGCGACGCGATCCACATCCTCGAGGGTCAGTCCACTTCCACTCATGACGAGAGACATCGTCCGGTAGCTCCTGAGGCTCGGCTTGGAACAAGCCGCGGGGAGAGAGAAGCTGGCATTCTACCCCCGGATCAGCCGGTCGGCCGGACCGGCCCGACCACCAGCGCCGCCGCCGCCAGCGGGTCACCGGGCAATTCGGCGGCGATGGCCCGCACGGTGGCGGCCCAGCCGGGCCGGGAGGTCCAGGCCTCGGGGTCGACGCGATGGACCCGCAGGGGACGGGCGGCCAGCCGCTGCTCCCACTTCGTCCGCCGACGCCCCCTGTGGTCCACCGCCCGCACCACCAGCCGGCCCTCCTCCCGGTAGAAGCCCACCACCGCCAGGCCCGAGTCGTCACCGATCTCGCAGGCCAGCAGGGCCGTCCGGCCCCGGGAGGAGTCCTGCACCTCGGCCAGGATCGCCTCCACCAGGGGGTGGCCGGAGGCGAAGAAGTCGATCATCTCGTCGTCCACCGCCGTCTCCCGGTCGAAGGTGCCGACGAAGCTGAACTCGTCTCCCAGCCCGGGCAGGCTCTCGACCAGGGCCCGTTGGCCCAGGGCCACGGAGTAGACCCCCTCCTGGCGCTGGCTCTCCACCTCGAGACCCAGGCCATCCGCGGCCCCCAGCACCACGTCTTCGGTCAGCGCCTCCAGGTCGTCAGGCAGGCGGGCGAGGATCTCCTCGGCGCAGGCCGGGTCGTACAGACCGGTGAGCAAGTGGCGATAGGCGGCCTGCTGGACCCGGGACCAGGCTCCCTCGACCTCCTGCACCAGCGCCTCGAGGTGCTCGTCTTCCGCCAGGCGACCGGCAGCGGCGGCCTCGTCGAGGAGCTGCTCGACCCGGCGCAGTTCCCGCTGGAGCCCCTCGAGAGGCCGCTCCATCAGCCCGATGCGCTCGTAGAGCCGCACGACGGCGGCGCCGATGCCCGCCGGGGGCCGGAAGTAGACGATGCCCACGTTCATCCGGCGGCCGATACGGTCGAGGCGGCCGATGCGCTGCTCGACCCTTCCGGGAGACCAGGGCAGGTCGTACATCACCAGCCGGTGGCAGAACTCGAAGTTGCGACCCTCGCCGCCGCACTCGGTGGAGATCATCAGCGAGGGCCCTGAGCGGGTACGGAAGCCCGCCACCTCGATGTCGCGACGGGAGGGAGACAGATCCTCGTGGAACACCGCGGTGGCGAGCTGGCAGCGGCGACTGAGTTCGGCGCGCAACATCTCGAGGGTCTCCCGGCAGGAGACGAAGACCAGGGTCTTCTCCCGGCGCCGCTCCCACTCCGGTGCGGCCTGGGCCAGGAAGTCCAGCCGAGGGTCGCTCTCCACCGCCCGGCGGGCGGCGGCCTCGAGGCCGGGGCGGCGGCTTTCGGGCAAGGCCAGCACGGCGGCCCCCGACGAAAGGGCCCGGCGCAGCAGGTCCGCCTTGCGGGCCCGGGCCGGCGGCGTCTCGGCGGGCAGGGCCGCGACCTGTTGCTCGAGGTGGGCGATGGGCGCCCAGGCCTGCTCGTCGATGTCCACGGGCAGGGGTCGTCGGGGAGGCAAGCCGCCGAGATCCTGGCGGCGGGTGACGGAGGTGCAGGCCGGCAGCGCCGCGCCGGAGTCCAGCACCTCGAGCAGCGGACGATCGTCGGGGAAGCGCTCGGGGTGGAGGAGCTGCAGCAGGCGCAGGAAGCCCTCGGCATCGTCTTCCAGGGGCGTGGCGGTCAGCAGCAGGGCGTGGGGCACCTGGCGGATCAGCGGCGCCAGGGTGCGGTAGGCGGGATTGCCCGGATGCCCCTCCCGCCGCCGCAGGTGATGGGCCTCGTCGACGATCACCATCTCCACGCCGGCGGCCTGGGCCTGCTCCACCAGCCGCGGCCGCTCGACCAGCATTTCCAGGCTCGCCACAACCCGGCGATGGACGTCGAAGGGGTTGAAGGACTCGCCGTAGTCCCTGGCCACGTCGCCGAGGCGCTTGTCGTCGAGCAGCACGTAGACCTCGTGGTACTTGCGCCACAGCTCGCCGAGCCACTGCACGGTGAGGGTCGCGGGAGCCACCACCAGCACCCGCTCCACCCTTCCGGTGCGCAGCAGGTGGCTCTGGATCAGGCAGGCCTCGACGGTCTTGCCCAGCCCCACCTCGTCGGCCAGCAGCCAGCGTACCGGGTCGGTCCGGGTCGCCCGCTCGGCCACGTAGAGCTGGTGGGGAAAGAGCTGGATGCGGCCGCCGAGGAAGGACGCCAGCCGGTCCCCTTCCCTCAGGCTCGCCAGGTGGAGGGCATCGAGGCGGTTGGCGAAATCCTCCAGGCGGTCGATCTCACCGGCGGCCAGGCGGTCGAAGAGGGAGGCGGCGTGGGGCAGAGGCCACAGCTCGGCCTCGTCGACCTCCCGCCCGTCGCCCAGGCGGCAGCGGGAGCCGGGGCCCACCTCGACCACCTGTACCTCCTCGCCGCTGCTCTCGAGCATGGCCCGGCAGCCGGCCCTCAGCACCAGGGGCTCGAGGCTGCCGGTGTCGGCGGCGATGGTGAGTTGCTCGCCGACCAGGGGAAACTGGACGCGCAGGTAGCGCCCCTCCACCGCCGTGATGCGGCCGGGCCCCAGGTCGGGATTGAAGCGATGGGCCACCCGGTCCCCCGGGGCCCAGGGTCCCTGCGGCGCGCTGCGCTTGTCGGCAGTGTTCAACTCACCCTCGGCGGCGGGCCATCCCCGCCCGGCGGCAGCATACAACACGGAGACGGCGGCCGATCTCGAGGCCGAGGCTGCAGAGCCGAGTCGTGCGGGGCGGGGCGGGAGGAGAGTCCGGCTGTACCGGAGGAGCTGCGTAGTTTCATGAAATCCGGCGAGAGAAGTGCGAGATTCGCGGCAGTGGCCCCGCCGGAGGGGCATGCTAAACTGTAAGCCAGCCTGAATAATCGACAGCCGCCGCCGGGTCACCCGGCGGGTTTTTACCTTTTCCCACCCGTTTTCGAGCCTGGAGCAGGGGGGTCGGCACCCCCGCCGAGGAGACAGCAAGGTGAGCGGCGAGAGCAAAATCGTGCAGGGCGACTCCATCACCTGGAGCCGGGGGGCAGAAGAACTGGGCCTGAGCGACTCGGGCCCGGTGAACATCGCGGAGATCTGCACCGACCGCAATCTCCGCCTCGGCCGGGGCGGGCGGCCCGCGCTGATCCACCAGGGGCACGCCGGCGAGCCCCGCACCTACACCTTCGAGGACCTCAAGGAGCTGTCCTGCGGCTGGGCGGCCTTCCTGGCGGAGGCGGGCATCCGGCCGCTGGATCGGGTCTGCCTGTTCCTCGACCGGGTCCCGGAACTCTACATCGGTTTCCTCGGCATCCTGCGCCTGGGAGCCGTGGTCCAGCCCCTGTTCTCGGCCTTCGGCGAGGAGGCCCTCTTCCAGCGCATCGACGACAGCCAGGCGTCCTGCGTGATCACCCAGCGGCGGCACCTGGGCAAGCTGCGGCGGATCCGCGAGCGGGTGCCTTCCCTGCACACGGTGGTGGTGATCGACCACGACCCCGCCGGCAAGCCCCTGCGATCGGGCGAGGTGGCCTTCTCGATGGAGCGCGGCCGCCGCAAGGACTTCCCCGTCGCCCGCACCTTCGGCGAGTCCCCCTCGGTGCTGCACTACACCTCGGGCACCACGGGCAAGCCGAAAGGGGCACTCCACGTCCACGGCTCGGTGGTCGCCCAGTACTTGACCTCCAAGGTGGTGCTGGACCTGCGGGAAGACGACGTCTACTGGTGTACCGCCGACCCGGGCTGGGTCACCGGCACCAGCTACGGGATCATCGGCCCCTGGTCGCTGGGAGTGACCCAGTTCGTCCTCGACGCGGGCTTCTCCAGCGAGCGCTGGTACGCCGCCATGGCCCGCCACCGGGTCAGCGTGTGGTACACCGCCCCCACGGCGATCCGGATGCTGATGAAGGACGGCGCGGAGGCCGCGCGGGACCACGACCTGTCGGCCCTGCGGCACATGTGCTCGGTGGGCGAGCCCCTCAACGCCGAGGGGGTGCTCTGGGGCCGTCAGGCCTTCGGCCTGGACTTCCACGACACCTTCTGGCAGACCGAGACCGGTGCGATGATGATCACCAACCGCCCGGGGCTGCCGGTCAAGCCCGGCTCCATGGGCCGACCCTTCCCCGCCGTCACCGCCGCGGTGGTCGACCCCGAGACCGGCGAGGAAGTGCGCGAGCCGGGCCAGGTGGGGATGATCGCCATCAAGCCCCCCTGGCCGAGCATGATGCGCACATACTGGAACAACACCGCCACGTACTACAGCAAGTTCCTGGGGGGATGGTACATTTGCGGCGACCGGGCGAGCGTCGACGAGGACGGCTACTTCTGGTTCTGCGGGCGGGACGACGACGTGATCAACACGGGGGGCCACCTGGTGGGGCCCTTCGAGATCGAAAGCGCCCTGCTCGAGCACGAGGCCGTCGCCGAATCGGCGGCCATCGGTAAGCCGGACCCGGTGAACATGGAGGTGGTCAAGGCCTTCGTGGCCCTCAGGCCCGGCTGGGAGCCGAGCGACGACGTGGAGCTTTCGATCATGAACTTCATCCGCAAGAAGCTCTCGCCCCTGGCCATGCCCCAGGAGATCGAGTTCGTCGACAAGTTGCCCAAGACCCGCAGCGGAAAGATCATGCGCCGCCTGCTCAAGGCCCGGGAAACGGGCGAGCAGATCGGCGACACCAGCACCCTCGAGGATGATTGAACCATCGGTAGCCAACATAAAGGAAGGAGCCCGAGCGATGGCCGAGGACATGAAAGACCTGATCATCGACTACATCCGCAACGAGTACCTCGACGAAGACGACGACGACATGGAACTCGACGAGTCGACGCCCCTGATCACCAGCGGCATCGTCGATAGCTTCTCCATGGTCAGCCTCAAGCGATTCCTGGAGAAGAAGTACGCCATCTCGATTCCCGACGAGGAGGCCACCCCCGACGCGTTCAATTCAGTGGCCAGCATCATGGCGCTGGTGCAGCGCCACCTGGGCTGAGGAGGGCATCATGGCCTACTCGGAAAAGGTGCGCGAGGCCTACCAGGCCGAGCTGAGCGAAATCCGCGACAAGGGGCTGTACAAGGAAGAGCGCCTGATCCACTCGCCCCAGGCGGCGGACATCCGGGTGGAGTACCCGGAAGGCGCCGCCGTGCGAGAGGTGATCAACCTCTGCTCGAACAACTACCTGGGGCTGTCCTCCCACCCGGAGGTGGTCAAGGCCGCCCACGAGGGCCTCGACGCCCGGGGCTACGGCATGTCGAGCGTGCGCTTCATCTGCGGCACCCAGGACATCCACCGCAAGCTCGAGCACGCGCTGAGCGATTTCCTGGGCACCGAAGACACGATCCTCTTCCCGAGCTGCATGGATGCCAACGCAGGGGTCTTCGAAGCGATCCTGGGCCCCGAGGACGTGATGATCTCCGACCGCCTGGTCCACGCCTCGATCATCGACGGCATCCGGCTGTGCAAGGCGATGCACGACACCTACAAGCACGCCAACATGAAGCACCTCGAGCAGAAGCTGGAAGAGCACCAGGACAAGCGCCTGCGGGTGATCATCACCGACGGCGTGTTCAGCATGGACGGCGACCTGGCTCCCCTCGACGAGATCGTCGCCCTGGCGGAGAAGTACGACGCGATGGTCTTCGTCGACGACTCCCACGCCTCGGGCTTCATCGGCAAGACCGGGCGGGGCACGCCGGAGTACTTCGGCGTGATGGGCAAGATCGACATCATCACCACCACCCTGGGCAAGGGCCTGGGTGGCGCCAGCGGCGGCTGCGTCTCAGGGCGCCAGGAAATCGTCGACCTCTGCCGCCAGCGGGCCCGACCCTACCTGTTCAGCAACTCGGTGGCCCCGCCGATCATCTCCGCCTCGCTCAAGGTGCTGGAGATTCTCTCCGCCACCACCGAGCGACGCGATCGACTTGAAGAAAACGCCCGCTTCTGGCGCCAGGCGCTGCGCGAGGCCGGCTTCGTGATCAAGGCGGGCGACAGCCCGATCGTGCCGATCATGCTCTTCAACGCCAAGCTGGCCCAGGACTTCGCCCGGGACCTCTACGAGCAGGGGATCTACGTCACCGGTTTCTTCTTCCCCGTGGTGCCCGCCGGCCAGGCGCGGATTCGCACCCAGCTCTCGGCCGACCACGACATTCCGATGCTCGAGTCGGCCCTGGTCAAGTTCAAGGCGATCGGCGAGAAACACGGGGTCCTCGGCCTGGACAAGAAGGCCATCATCGCCAAGTTCGGGCTGTAGCCCGGCGGCACCACGGAGCGCAGCCCTGATGAAAACCATCATCGAGCCGTTCAAGATCAAGGTCGTCGAGCCGATCCGCATGACCTCCCGCGCCGAGCGGGAGCGCATCATCGCCGAGGCGGGCTACAACCTCTTCCAGGTCAACGCCGACGACGTGCTGATCGACCTGCTCACCGACTCGGGCACCGCGGCGATGAGCGCCGAACAGTGGGCAGGGATCATGCGGGGCGACGAAGCCTACGCCTGCTCGAAGAGCTTCTACCGCTTCCAGGACGCGGTGCGGGGCATCTTCGGCTTCCGCCACGTGATCCCCACCCACCAGGGACGGGCGGCGGAACGGATCCTCTTCTCGGTGATGTGCAAGCAGGGCGACGTGGTGCCCAACAACACTCACTTCGATACCACCCGGGCCAACTGCGAGTACACCGGCGCCGAGGCGGTCGACCTGCCCATCGCCGAAGCCCGGCGACCCGCGGCCCTCCAC
This sequence comes from Acidobacteriota bacterium, assembly GCA_030949985.1. Taxonomy (NCBI): domain Bacteria; kingdom Pseudomonadati; phylum Acidobacteriota; species Acidobacteriota bacterium. Next base: position 37,603 of record JAUZRX010000017.1, on the reverse strand, counting down.
CCCTTCAAGGGCAACATGGACACCCGGGCCCTGGCGGCGCTGATCGAAAAGGTGGGACCCGAGCGGATCCCCCTGTGCATGATCACCGTGACCAACAACTCGGGCGGCGGCCAGCCGGTCTCGCTGGCCAATATCCGAGAGGTCAAGGCGATCCTCGAGCCCCACGGCATCCCGCTCTACATCGACGCCTGCCGCTTCGCCGAAAACGCCTGGTTCATCAAGCAGCGGGAGGAGGGCCAGGCCGAGCGCTCGATCCGCGAGATCTGCCGCGAGATGTTCGCTTACGCCGACGGCTGCACCATGTCGGCCAAGAAGGACGCCCTGGTCAACATCGGCGGCTTCCTGTGCACCAACGACGACCGCCTGGCCGAGCGGGAGCGGGACCTGCTGATCCTCACCGAGGGCTTTCCCACCTACGGCGGGCTGGCGGGCCGCGACCTCGAAGCGATCGCCATCGGCCTCGAGGAGGTACTGCGGGAGGACTACCTGCAATATCGTATCGCCTCCACCAGCTACCTGGGCCAGGCGATTTCCGACGCGGGCGTGCCGATCATCGAACCCCCGGGAGGGCATGCGATCTACATCGACGCGGCGGCGATGCTGCCCCACATCCCGCCGCTCGAGTTCCCCGCCCAGGCCCTGGCCGTCGAGCTGTACAACGAGGCCGGTATTCGCTCGGTGGAGATCGGTACGCTGATGTTCGGTCGGAAGGACCCACACACCGGCGAGGCGCTGCCCGGTCCGCTGGAACTGGTGCGCCTGGCGATCCCCCGGCGGGTCTACACCCAGAGCCACATCGACTACGTGGCCGAGGCGATCATCGAGGTCTACCAGCGCCGGGAAGCGATCCGCGGCCTGCGCCTGGTCTACGAGGCTCCCTTCCTGCGCCACTTCACCGCGCGCCTCGAGCCGCTGGAATAGCGTGCGCGCGGGCCCGACGGACGGCTAGCCGGCTGAGCGCAACCACGCGACCTGGTAGGGATCGAGGTGGATCCGGCCGTCTGCGGGGCGAGAGGTGAGCATGTCGTCCAGGGGCCGCCCCAGGCCCTGCTCCGCGAGGGGCAGGTCGAGTTCCAGCGGCTCGGGAGTGACGTTGACCAGGCACCATACCCAGCGGGAGCCGTCCCGGCTGATGCGCAGCAGGGAGAAGACGCGATCGTCGATGGGCACCACCCGCTGGGGCGCCGCCGGGTGGAAACAAGGTTCGGCCACTCGTCTTTCGATCATGTCCAGGTACCGGCGGGCGATACGGTATCCGGTACTCTCCGGATTGCTGAGGAAGGCGGCGAAGAGGCGGTCTTCATGAATCCGGGTGCGGTTGATGCTGCGCTTGGAGCCGGTCTCCATCACCGCGTCCAGGTCGTTCTTCGAACCGATCAGGCTCGGCAGGTAGATGCCAGGCACTCCGCGCAGGGCCAGGGCCACCGCCCGGGAGGCGATGAAGCGGTCGATTTGCAGATCCCGGGGCTCGCCGGCATCCTCCGGATTGAGCGCGCTGAACCAGGTGATGTTCAGCTCGTAGGGTGAACTCGAACCGTCGGAGTCGGTGCGCATGGAAACGAAGCCGCCCCGCCCGCGGGTGATCGCGCAGATCGCGTCGATCTCTTCGCTGCTGAGAATCCCTCGTGCGCCCAACAAACCGATGCCGTCGTGGGAGTCGAGGAAGTTGAAGAAGGCCGTCGTCTCGGAAGGCGGTTCGAGTCCCGCCGCCCATCGGCTGAGCACCTCGGCGTTACCGGTCAGAAAGGTGTGCAGCACCAGCGGCGGCAAGGCGAAGTTGTAGACCATCTGGGCCTCGTCGTCGCCCGTCCCGAAATAGGTGATGTTCTCCTTGTGGGGGACGTTGGTCTCGGTGACCAGGGCCACGTCTCTCGCCGCCGCATCGAGCACGTCGCGGAACAGGCGCACCACTTCGTGGGTCTGCTCGAGGTGGGCGCAGCTCGTTCCCAGCTCGGCCCAGATGTAGGTGATCGCATCGAGGCGCACCAGGTCGGCTCCGTGGCGAACGTAGTAGAGCAAGATATCCAGGATGCGCAGCAACACCTTGGGGTTGTGGAAGTTCAGGTCGATCTGGTCGGGTGAAAATGTCGTCCAGACGAAACGCGGGCCGCGCAGGGTTTCGAACCGGGTCAGCAAGCTGGAGGTGCGGGGCCGGAGCACCAGCTTGAGGCGGTCGTCGTCGATGGCCAGCCCGCGGGAGAAGGCGATGAAAGTGTCCCGCTCTTCGGGATTGCCCGCGAGGAATTCCTCGAACCAGCGACTCTGGGACGAGACGTGGTTGAACACCCCGTCGAACATCAGCTTGAACGACTTCTTCAGCGTCGCCACGTCGTCCCAGCTTCCCAGCCGGGGGTCCACCGCCCGGTAGTCGATCACCGAAAAGCCACGGTCGGAGGAGTAGGGATAAAACGGCAACACGTGCAGGGTGGTGATCAGTCCGCGGAAGAAGACCTCGGCGAAATCGGCCAGGGTACGCAGGGGCGGACGCGACTCGGAGAGGATCAGGTCGCCGTAGGTGATCAGGATCACGTCCTTCTCGCTGAACCTCTCCCGCGGGTCGAAGTCCTGCTCCCAGGCCTCCAGCTCGGCACTCTTGTGGGCGTTGTGCACCCGCACCAGGCGGTCGATCTCGTTGGTGATCGCGTCGGCCTCGATCTCGCCGTAGAGGCGGATCACCCGCTCCTGGATCCGCTGCTCGAGCCGTGGCGGCAGGCCGGGCAACAGCTTGGTGTAGTCGGGAGTCAGCAGGTAGAGAGGCGGCGGCGTCCCGGCGCGGCCAGCAGAAGAACCACCCATCATGCCTCCAGGGAAGTCGGCTCGGGACGAGGATGGAGCAGCGAGCGCAACACCGGTATGGCCCCTTCCCCGCCGGCCTCGCCGACAACCGCCTTCCCGTCCCGCAGCATCAGCCAGTGGGCGAAGTCAGGAGCCCGGGGCGGCTGCCCGGCAGGATCGAAGCGACCCGTCCAGCTCACACGGGTATCGAACAGCCCCACCAGGTCGTTGATCAACGCGGTAGCCACGGGAAGCACCCCCGAGCCCTTGCCGATGTGCACCATCTCGCCCAGTTCATCGCCTACCAGCACCACGGCGTTGCCCTCACCCCGCACCGAGCCCAGGTGGCCGTCGGTCGTCACCGCCATGGGACGCACACAGGCCACCGGCCGCCCGCCGCCCCAGTGGCAGAGGCCCACCGCCTTGATGCGGAAGCCCGCGGCGGGAGCGGCACGCACCAGTTGCGGATCGAGGTCTTCGATGCCCATCGTCGGCAGATCGTCGGCCCCGTAACGCCGGCCCAGGGCCCGGGTGATCAACAGGGCCATCTTCTGGGCCGTGTCCCAGCCGCTGAGATCGAGGTGGGGATCTTCCTCGGGCAGTCCCAGGCGCTGGGCCTCGACCAGCGCGCCCTCCAGGTCGTCGCCCTCCTCGATCCGCCCGAGCACCAGGTTGCAGGTGCTCGAGACGATGGCCTTGAGGGTGTGCACGTCCGCCTGGCGGAGCGGCCGTTCCACCGCGTAGAGCAGCGGCCAGCCGGCGGCGATGGAGCTGTGGTAGGCCAGCGGCACCCCGTGCTCGACGGCCAGGGCCTCGAGTCGAGCACCATGATCGTGAATCAACATCTTGTTGGGGGTCACCACCGGGCGGCCGGCGGCCAGGGCCTCGGCCACCACCTGGGCCACGTCGCCGCCCCGGGTCAGCTCCACCAGCACGTCGAAATCCGCGCGCCGCACCAGCGCCTCGGGATCGTGGCTCAGGCGATGGCGCCGTACCGCCGGAGCGAAATCCTTGTCGGCATCCAGGTCGCAGATCTCGACGATCTCGAAATGCAAACCGTGCTCGTCGGCCAGCCACCGGGCCCGCTCTTCGAGCACCCCCAGCAGGCTCTGGGCCACCCGGCCGCCACCGAGCAGGGCCAGCCGCACGTGGCGCACCTCCCGGCCCGGAGTCGCGGGCACGACCACCGGCTGGGGGGGGCGGGCACCGGCCAGGATCCCCTCGAGTTGGGCCGTTTCCAGCAGGAAGGCGTCGTGCCCGTGGGGCGAGCGAATCTCGGCGTACTCCACCCTCTTGCCCAGGTGCCGGAGGATGTCGGCCCCCAGGCGCACCTCGGCGGCCGAGTAGAGGTTGTCGCTGCTGATCCCCACCACCAGGCAGCGGGCCGCCACCCTGTCGAGAGCGCCGAGCAGGCCTTCACGGCCCTCCGCCACGTCATGCAGGTCCATCGCCCGGGAATAGAGCAGCCAGGTGTAGGGGTCGAAGCGCCGGGTGATCTTCTTGCCGTGATGCCGCAGCCACGACTCGACGTTGAACATGCCGCGCTCGGCCAGGGTGCGGCCCGGCTTCTTGAACCAGTCCCGGCCGAACTTCTCCTCCATGCCCACCGGGGAGCGGTAGCTGAGCATGCCGATGCCCCGGGCGACCATCTGCCCCCAGCGGGCGATCACCTCGTCGCCGGAGATGTCCAGCTCGATGCCCCGACGCTGGAGCCAGTTCAGCCCGATCTGGTAGGGGGTGGTGCGCAGGGGGGCGGCGACCACCACCACCTGCCCCACCTCCTCACCCGCCTCGACGGCCCACTCCCAGGCCACCATGCCGCCCATGCTCGGGCCGATGACCATCTCCAGGCGCCGGACGCCGATGGCCTCGAGAAACAGTCGGCTCGAGCGCACCATGTCGAGAGGGGTCAGCAGGGGGAAGTGATCGAGCCAGGGACGGCCCTCGGGATCGTCGGGCCGGGGGAAGCGGGGACCGGTAGTGCCGTAACAGCCGCCGAGCAGGTTGGGACAGACCACGAAATAGCGGTCGGTGTCGAGCACCCGCCCCGGACCGATCAGGGGCTCCCACCAGCCGGGCATCTGTCCCTCGCCGGCGCTGCGCGCATGGCAGTCGGCGGTCATCGGATGGACGATCAACACGGCGTTGTCGCCGGCAGCGCTGAGCCTGCCCCAGCTCTCGAAGCTGAACTGCAATTCAGCGAGGCAGCCGCCGTGGCGGGCCACGAAGGGCAGGTGGCTTTCGATGGCGACCACCTCGGCCAACTCGGTCGTCGGCGAAGGCCACCAGATCTCCCGCCGTTCGTCCATCGGCGTCGATCAGTGGGCGTAATGCCGGCGCTGGCGCAGCAGGTGGACGGTACCCGCGGTCAGCAGGGCGAGCCAGACCAGGAGGAAGACTCCGAGACCGACCCAGGCCGCGGGGGGGACCTCCTGCACGATCAGGTCATAGAAAGTGGCGTCGGGAGCGGCGCGTCCCATGCGCCGGGCCATCTTGAGCCCGAGTTCCATCTCCCGGCGCAGCTGGTCGCCGGGCCAGAGGGCCGCCACGCTGAACAGCAGGCCGCCCCAGCCACAAACCAGAAAAGCCGGTACGGCCCAGCGACGGCGCCGGAGGATCAGCAAGCCCACACCTACCAGCAGCAGGGCCACCACCAGGTGGGTGACCAGCAGGCCGAAATCGTCGAAGCGACGCTTGTGATCGAAGAAAGGGATGAAGGCGAAGGTGCGGACCAGGCGCGTGGAAAAGCGCATCCCGATCCAGAGCAAGGCAAGCAGGCTGCCGCTGACCAGGGAGGCGATGCCCACCACGCGACCCACGAACAGACCCGGGGCGGGCGCGGCGCCCCGGCTCATGCGAACTTTTCCTCCCAGACCCGGTCTTCGAGCCGCTGCAACACCTCGTCGGCGATGGCCTCGGCGTCACGGTCGAGCTGCTCGACCAGCACGTCGGCCTTTTCGTACTCTTCCCGCCGCAGCTCGAACTGGCTGGTGAAACGCTCGTTGGCCTCGTCGTCGGCGCGCAGGACTCCGTTTTCGATGGCCCCCGCCAGGCACTCCTCGAGGCTGGCGTCGATGAACACCGAGACGCCCGCCTGGTGGATCGTCTTGCGGTTGCCCCGGTCGAGGAAGGTGCCGGCGCCGAGGAGGATCACTCCCGGAGGTCCCGTGGCGACCGAAACCAGGGCGCGGCGCTCCCGCTGGCGGAAACCGTTCTCCCCTTCCTTGCGGTAGACCTCCGCCACGGGCATGCGGGCCGACGCTTCGATGACCTTCTCGGTGCTGAACACCGGCCGCTCGAGGCGCTCGGCGAGCACCCGCGCCACCTGGTCGGCCCTGGAGCCCACGTAGCCGAAAACGAAAACGCGATCCGGAATCATCGACTCTCTCCTCCGTGCAGCCCGTACCCCTTTTCTCCGGCTCTGACCGCGATGGGCAAGCGATTTTCGGCGGGCGTGGCCGGGCAGCGATAGATCGTCCGACCGTAGGCACACAAGGGGTTGTAGCTCAGATTGAAGTCGAGAACATACCAGTCATCCCGGACCTTGGCGAGTTCCACGTAGCGCCCGGCGGGGTAGGTCTCCCGTCCCGTGGTGGCGTCCATGAAGGGCAGGAAGAGGGAATTCCAGGCCTCGGCCGGCAAGTCGCGGAGGGTGTAGACGTTGAGGGTATAGGTCTCGCCGTCTCGCTCGAAGCGGATGCGACCGACCTTCACCGCGGGCCGCTCCACCCCGCCCGTAGTGGTGATGACAAAGGGGATCGGGTCGAGGTAGCGGTCGAGGTGGACCAGCATCCGCCACTGGGGATCGTAGGGGTAGTACGAAAGTCCGGCAAAACTTTCCCGCAACTCGGGAGGGATCGGCGACTCCTCGTCCTCCTTGTACGAGCGGTCTTTCTCGGCGCGCATGGCGGCCACTTCTTCAGGACCGGGCGCGGGCGGCAGGGGGGGCGCGCCGGCAGGCAGGGCACCGCCGCCGCCTCCCGAACAGCCCAGCGCCGTGACCAGGGCCGCCACCAGCACCCAGCCGCTCCCCTTCACGAGAGCTTCCCCAGCGCCTCGCCCAGGTCACGGATGATGTCCTGGGCGTCCTCGATGCCGATGGACAGGCGAATGCCGCCCGGATCGATGCCGCCGCCGCACTGCACCTCGGACGGAAGCACCGAATGGGTCATCGCCGAGGGCATTTCGATCAGGGTGCGGAGCTGACCGAGGCTCACCGCCAAGGTCAGGGTGTAGGCGTTGGCCGCGATGTCGTCGACCAGGGCCCGGCCCCGCTCGAAACGCTGGTCGGGATCACCGGCCAGCTCGAAGTAGATCATGATGCCGGGAGCGAACTCGCCGTCGAAGTTGCGCATCTGGCGCTCGGCCACCTCGCGCCAGGGAAAGTCTTCCCGTCCCGGGTAGTGCACCTTGTCCACCAGGGGATGATCGGCGAGGAAAGCAGCCACCTTGCGCGCCGTCTTGGCCTGGCGGCCGAGGCGCAGGTCGAGGGTCGGCAGGCCGTAGACCAGGATCGGCCAGGCGGTCTTGGGAGCCAGGGCGCCGCCGAAGTCCTTGCGGTAGAGAATCAGGTCGGTCTCGTACTTGAGCGAGCCGATCACCACCCCGCCCATGTCGGTGCCGAAGCCGCCGATGTTCTTGGTCAGCGAGGCGACCACCAGGTCGGCACCATATTCGAGGGGGCGCTGCTGGGCCGGGGAGGCGAAGGTGTTGTCCACCACCACGTGGATCTTGTCCGCCTCCTCCCGCCGGGCGTTGTGCTTCTTGACCACCGCGCACACCGCCTGGATGTCGATGATCTCCAGGGTCGGGTTGGTGGGGGTCTCGAAGTAGACGATGCGGGTCCCGGGACGGATCGAGCGGTCCAGGGCCTCGAGGTCGGTCAGGTCGACGTAGCTGCCCTCGATGCCGAAGCGGGGTAGCCAGGAGGTCAGCAGGCTGTAGGTGCAACCGTAGAGGGTCTGGTGGGCGACGAAGTGCTGACCCGCACGGGTGAGCACGCCGAAGGCCGCGGCGATGGCGGCCATGCCGGTGGAAAAGCAGATGGCGATCTCGCCTCCCTCGGCCATGGCCAGGTGGTCTTCGAGCATCGCCCGGGTGGGCTCGTCGAGGCGGTCGTAGATGTAGACCGGTTGCTGACCCGGCTCCCGGTGCTCGTGGGCGGCGAAGCCCTCGAAGCCCATGGCGCCCCGCTCGGCGCTGTCGAGGCGGTAGGTCACCGAGGAACTCAGGGGGGGAATCACGTGGTGGCTGTAGTCCCACTGGCCGGTCTGATGACGACCGTGGACGAGAAACGAGCGCACGTTGTAGAGCCCTTCCCGTACCCGGCGGCGAAAGGCGGGCTGGGGGTCTTTCTGGTCCGTCATGAGATCGACTCCGAATGGCACCGGGTGAGGTGGGGGCGCTCAGAATACCCGATTCTCATCGGAAGCGGTCATAATGCGAGCCGCACCTGCCGCCGGAGAAAGGCCGTGTTCCTTCCCATCGGGGACAGCCCCAACCCCAAATCCACCCCCTGGGTGACCTGGACCCTGATCGCGGTCAACGTGGCGGTGTTCGTCTCGGTCTATCCCCTCTCTTTCATGGGGGCCGACCCGCTGGATCCCTACACCCAGGCCTACGCCCGGGTGCTGGCCGTCGAGCGGGGCGTCGACGCCCGGGCGGCGCTGAGCGCCTACGACATCTTCCTCTTCAAGCACGGCTTCAAGCCCGCCGCGCCCCGGACCCTGGACCTCTTCGTGGCCATGTTCCTCCACGGCGGTTTCCTGCACATCGCCGGGAACATGCTCTTTCTCTGGATCTACGGCGACAACGTGGAGGACCGCCTCGGGCGGCTGGGCTACCTGGTGGCCTACCTGGGCACGGGCCTGGCGGCGGGGCTGGGCGATGGCCTGCTGCGGCCGGGGTCGGGGATCCCCTCGGTGGGGGCCTCCGGGGCGATCTCCGGGGTGCTGGGGATGTACTTCCTCTGGTTTCCCCGCAATCGGGTGCGGGTGTGGGTCTTTCTCTTCCCGCTGATCGCCACGGTGATGGAGTTCCCCGCCCGGCTGGTGCTGGGCATCTTCATCGTGCTCGACAACGTGCTGCCGATGCTCTTTTCCGGCGGCGGCGGCACCGGGGTGGCCTACGGAGCCCACCTGGGCGGCTTCGCCGCGGGGCTGGCGGTGGCCTGGGGCTGGGATCGGCTGCGCCTGGCCCGGCCGGAACCCGCGCTGCGGGCGGCGCCCCGCCCGGCGGCCTCCGCCCCCGCCGCGGCCCTGCTCGACGCCCTCGACCACGACCGGCTCCCCGAGGCCTACGGCCTGCTCGCCGCCCTGCCCCGGGCCCGGGCGCGAAGCGAGGTGGCCCTGGGCGACAAGCTGCGCCTGGCCCGGGCCCTCGAGACCGCCGGCCACCCCCGGGCCGCCCTGGCGGTCTACCAGCGCATTCTCGGCGAGCACTCCGCAGCAGCGGCGCAGGCCACCGCCCACATCGGCGCCGCCAGGGTTCTGGCCGGCGATCTGGAGCTGCCCACCGCCGCCTACCAGCACCTGCTCGCGGCGCTGGAGAGCAGGCCCAGCGCCGCCGACCGACTGGAGGCGCGGCGCATCCTCGAGCTGCTGCGCCGCCGGGCGGCCACCGTGCCGCGCCAGGCGGACACGCTACTGGAGTGAAGGGGGCTCGAGGGGAGCCGGTCGAACTCCTCCAGGCACTCTCCCCTGGCGGGTTTTGGTGTGTTGGCGTCACCGTCGAAACGGCGGCTTGGACGCCGTGGCGTCGGTTGGGCACGAAACGCGCCACCTGAAACAACACCCCACCGCGCGATACGCGTGTAGGGGTCGGTGGTGAGCGCAGCGAACCCCGCCCAGCGCGAACCGACGTTGGAACGCGCGGGTGGGAGCCGTTGGCAGCTACTGGGAACCGTGAGCTATGCGAACCGGTGGGAGGGGTTCGCAAGCTCACCGCCTCTTGTATGTTGGCTTCGATGGAACTCAGGACTCCAGGAGGGAAGAAGAGCAGCGGCAGGCCTGCACGTTTTGGGCATCCATTGGTGGTTTTTGGGGTGCGTCGGCGTGGTCGTGGTGCGCCGGCGTCAGCATCGTAGTGGCGGCTTGGGCACCTGCCACGGGCTGATCCATGCGGGCCTGCTCGAGGTACGCGGACGCTACGGCGAGGTCGAGTGGCGGCGTCCGGCCGACCGGCTCGATCGCGCCCTTCGCCGCAGCTCTCGCCCGGCCGCCGATGCTCTGCCGATGTTCCGTGTCGAGTCCACGGCGGTGGACTCGGCGAGGAGCCGGGCCACCGTCTCCGAAAGCCGGTTGTCCACGGGGCCGAGACTCGAGCCGATGATCTGACAGTCTCCTGCAATGGTCACGACCCAGGGGTAGCCTCTGACGCCGAAGGCCCTCGCCACGGACTGGTTCGTGTCGAGCAGCACGGGAAAGGTGACACGAGTCGTCTGCACCAAACGCGCTACCAACTCCGGATCGCTGCCGACTTCCACGGCAAGCACACTCACCCCCTGGTCCCGATAGCGCTTGTAGAGGGCCTCCACCATCGGCAATTCGTGGATGCACGGCCCACACCAGGTCGTCCAGAACGACAGCACCACCACCGAAGAATCCCGGCAGGCATCTTCCAGCGAAACCCTCTCTCCCTCGATCGTCTGCAAGACGAAGGGCTGCGCAGGCAGGCCGTACTCGACCGGAACCCTCCCCGGCTCGGCCGGTCCGCCACAAGCCAGCAGGCAGACAGCCAGAGGGAGCCACAGGCCACCTCCCCAGCATCTACTGCTCACCGGCGACGATCTCCCACCGGCCATCGAGCACGTCCCACTCTTCCTCCTCGCCGCCAGCCTCCAGAACCCTTCCCGCCAACCGACCCGCCCCGGTGGCCTGACCCTCGAGGAGTATCTCCTTGTTGTACTCCCGTCCCGACAAGCGCACGCGGCCCCCGGACAGCTTGCCGCGCAACACCGTGGTGTCGCAGACGATCTTGGCTTCGCTCCCGCGGTACTCCGCCACACACGGAATGACCAGTTGCGTGTCCTCGCCACCGCGGAAATCGATCACCGCACGAACGGTGCAGGGCCCAGAGATCAGCTCCCCCAGGTAAGGCTCTCCCGCCGGCAAGTCGATGACGACCTCACCGTCACCACGGATCGCCCCCAGGCGCTCCTCCAAAGCCGCCACGCCAGCCACCACGTTCTCGTCCGGCACCAGCGGAGCGGGGACGGAATTTCCCGCCCCCGCAGACGAGCCCGAGCAACCAAGCGGCATGCACAGAATCACGAAGCCGAAACTGGACCAAAGACGACCGACCACGCACACACCCTCAGGAAGCTCACACACATAAACGAAAACGCGTCAATAGACTTCGGAACGCGTGTTGTTGATGAAGTCTGCATCGACAGTGCCGACATCAGGAGTGATAGTAGTGCCGACATCAGGAGTGACATCAGGAGTGATAGTCGCTTTCACAGAATCGCCCACCTGCAAGTCTGCAGAGCCTACGATGGACACCATTCCCATGCAATAGCGGAAGTAGCGGCAATCATTCGGTCCGCCTGGGTAACAACATCCGGATGCTTCGCAGGATCCATGATAGCCACCCCATATCGACGATCCGATCATGCAAGTCCCCGCGCATATCGTCTGGCCCTCTGGACATGATTCAATCCCACCGCAACCGGAGGCGGAGTCAGTGTACTGACCTTCTTTGATGGTTCCAATCTTTTGCCCGTCTCGATAATGTTCCACAGTCAGGTGAAAGCCGTAGGTTCCGAGCTGTTTGATGGTGATGTCGACCTGTACCGCCACCGTTCCGTCGCCCTGAGGAAGAAACACGAGATCGGTAACACCAATGTCGCGATTGTCATCGGCATGAGCGGGCAAACATGAAAAGACCATGGCCGCACACAGAGCGATGGACACGAACAGAGAACTGATCGTCTTTTTCATGACGACTCCCCTTTCTCAAGATCGTCCCGGGGACCATTCACCGGGCACGGCAAGAACTCTAGAGCAGGGGGGGGCTGTCAACAGGAGAAGGTCCTATTCAGGGCCTCCGCCTCGGCCGGGGCAACTCCTGGGCGATGCGGCGCAGGGCTCGGCATGCTTCGGAAACATCGGTTCGAGTGTTCATCGAGAACGACTCCATCACAATAACCATGCCAGCTTTCAGCCCAAGAGGAACTTGGGGAATGTGCGCACCCCTCTCCCGGAAAATGGTCGGTCAGTTACAAGGGGCCAGGAGTCTGAGGCGGAGCCCCCGGGTCCTCTTACCACCCCACCGGCACCCGGCCCAGGTGACCGTCGCGGCTGCGGCAGAGGAGATAGCCGTGGTGGCGGCCGTAGGCCCAGAGGGCGGCGGTGAGGGCCACGTCGGCGCGGCAGTATTTTTCGATCAGGTCGTAGCGGCCTTGCTTGACCCATTCGAGAGATTGCAGGCCGTCGGCGGTCTTGCTCGCACCGAGGGTCTGTTCGGCCAGGTGGGCCAGGCTGAAGCGACGACCGACCCGCTGCTTGATCTCCGCCAGCAGGTCGAGGCTGCGCACCCCGCGCACCCGGGAGCCCTCGTAACCCTCGAGCACCGTCAGGTCGAAACGCTCGCTGTTGAAGCCCACCACCCGGTCGGCGGCGAGCAGCTCGTCCACCAGGCGCGATACGTCGCTCTCGAAGTAGCTCCGCAGCTCGCCACTGCGGGCGTCGAGGCACACCGCCAGGGCGCAGCCCATGCGGTCGATCTTGCCCCAGCCCCCCACGTCCTTCGCCGAGCGTAGGGTCTCGATGTCGAAGAACAGCCAGCGACCCTCGCTGGGGTCGAGCAGTTCGCCGAGGGCCGGCACCCCGTCCGGCCAGGGATAGTCCTCGAGGCGGCCCCCACCGTCGGGCGCAGCCTCCGCGGGGGGCACGGGCGGCTCGCCGGCCTCTGCCGCGCAACTCTCCACCTCCAGCGCTCCGCCACCCCGCACCCCCCCATGCACCACCCGCCGGTGGGCGGCCAGCGCGGCAGTGGGATCGGCCACCCGCGAAGGGTCGATCACCGAGCGCCCCAGCATCACGTCGAGCACCTCCACCGCCCCCTGCTTGTCCAGCGGGTGATTGCCCGAGCCGCACTTGGGGGAGTACACGCAGGCCGGGCAACCTCCCTCGCACTCGCACTCGGCGACCAGCGTGCGGGTCCGCTCGAACAATTCCTGGGCGCAGCGGAAACCCGCCCGGGCCAGTCCCACCCCCCCCGGCCAGGCGTCGTAGACGAACACCGCCGGGGCGCCCACCTGGGGATGCCGGGCGTAGGAGATGCCGCCGAGATCCCAGCGATCACACAAGGTCAGCAAGGGGAACAGTCCGATGGCGGCGTGCTCGACGGCGTGCAGGGCGCCGACGGGGTGGAAGTCCCGCCCGACCAGGTGGCCGGCCAGGTTTTCCGGCGCCTCGAACCAGAAACCCACCGTCTCCATCACCTGGGGCGGCGCCTCCAGGGCGTGGCGGGAGATCTCCTCCTGGCCGAAGATCCGCCGCCGGGAATAGCCCTCCACCTGGGTCGTCACCTTCAGCCGGCCCCAGGCCAGCTTGCCCGGCCCCAGGGGACGCTCCTCGCCCCGCTCGAGGATCTCGGTTTCCTTGCGGGCAAAGACCTGGGTGAAGTAGTCCACGCTGGCAGACTCCAGGTGGATCTCCCGTTTCTCTTCGTCGAAGTCGATCACCCGCCAGGCCTGCCCGCCGTGGAGGTAGATCGCCCCGGGGTGCCCCTCGTGCCAGGCCCGCCCCGGCTCCAGCGTGCCCAGCAGGCGCCCGTCGCCGGCCCGCAGCAGGCGGTAGGTCTGCCCCGCCGAGCGCAGGTGAATCTCCCGCTGGGGCCGGCGGCGCAGGGAGAACCAGCGCTCCTCCTCGTGGGCCCGGATCAGCTTGCCCTCCCGCTCGAGACGCAGCACCCGCCCCGGCCCGGCCTCGCCGCCCAGGGTGCGCGCCGCCGCCAGGTCCAGGCTGCGCTCGGAGGCCGCCGCCTGGAAGTGGGCATCGGCGATCGTGTCGTTCCGGGGATCGAGCACCACCCGCTCGAACTCTCCCGAGAAGAAATGCTCCGGGTGACGCACCACGAACTGGTCGAGGGCATCGGGCAAGGCCACCAACACCGCCAGCGAGCGGCGCGCTCCCCGGCCGGCCCGGCCGATGCGCTGCCAGGCGGTGGCCAGCGAACCCGGGTAGCCCACCAGTACGCAGACGTCGAGGCCCCCCACGTCGATCCCCGCCTCGAGGGCCGAGGTGGAGATCACGCCGCCGAGCTGACCCGAAAACAACCGCTGCTCGATGCGCCGCCGCTCTTCGGGCAGGTAGCCCGAGCGGTAGCTGGCCACCCGCCGGGCCACCCGGGGAAAGCCCTCCGCCAGCCAGCGCTGCATCAGCTCGGTGATCCGCCGCGCCTTGGTGAAGGCGATGGTGCGATGCCCGGCCTCCACCGCCCGGGCCACCACCCGGGTGGCCACGGTGTAGGGCGAGACCGCGTCGGGCCGCAGGAACAACACGTGCCGTGCCGCCGCGGCGGCGCCCGACTCGCGCACCACCCGGCAGGGCTCACCGGTCAGGGTCTCGATGAACGCCTCCGGCTCGCCGATGGTGGCCGACCCCGCCACGATCCGCGGATCGGCGCCGTAATCCCGCGCCAGCCGCAGCAGGCGCCGCAGCACGTGGTGCACGTGGGCGCCGAACACCCCGCGGTAGACGTGGGCCTCGTCCACGGCGATCCAGGCCAGCCTGGCGAGGAAACCCGCCCAGGCGTCGTGGGAGGGGATGATCCCCAGGTGCAGCATGTCGGGGTTGGTCACCAGCACCGCCGGGGGTGTCCGGCGGATGCGCCGGCGCTGACTCTGGGGGGTGTCACCGTCGTAGACCTCCGCCGCCGGCTCGGCCGCCAGCCCCTCGGCCGCCTCGAAAAAACGCCGGATGGTGGCGAGCTGGTCCCGCGCCAGCGCCTTGAGAGGATAGAGAAACAGCCCCCGGGCCTCGGGGTCCGCCCGGCGGGCGCAGTCGAGGGCGAGCAGAAACGCCAGGGTCTTGCCCGAGGCGGTGGGGGTGGCGAGCAGCAAGTTCTCACCGGCGGCAGCCAGTTCCACGGCCTTGGCCTGGTGGGAGTAGAGCCGTTCGACCCCCAACGCCGTCATGCCCGCCTGGGCGCTGGAGGACAAGCCTGCGCCGGGCATGGCGTAGACCGCCTGCCGGGCCGGTTCGAGGCCCTGGTAGACGGCGTGCTCACCGATGCGCGGATCGGCCAGGAGAGATTCGAGCAGGCGCTTCACGTGGGCCATGGTAGCGCCGAAGGCCATCCCCGCGAGCGGCGGCGCGGCGGCGTGATGCGGAAGCGCAACGCTTCTGTTAGCGTTCGCCGCATGCAGCTCCCTTACCTGGAAGGAGAACCCCGGCGGCGCTTCGACGACTGGCAGGCCGAGACCCTGGCCCGCTTCCGCGAGGAACTGACCTTCGCCGAGATCCGCAAGGGGGCCCAGGCCGTCGCGCGCCTGGTGGCCGAACCCGGTCCGGAAGGCGTCGACCTGGCGCGCCTGAGCCAGGGGCGGGGCAAGCGTGCCGCCCTGGCCACCTATCGCGCCGCGCTCCGCTTTCTCACCACTTACCACGCCGCCCAGATGCTCTTCGACACGGCGACGCCGGTGGCGCGGATCACCGAGGTCGGTTGCCTGACCGGAGCGGCCTCGGCGGGGCTGGCCCTGGCCCTCGACCACCCGCCCCGGTTGATCGGCCTCGAGCCCTCGCCCTGGTGCGTCGCTGAAACCCGCCTGGCCTGGCGCGCCCTGGGCCTCGACGGCCAGGTGCGCCGGGAGTCCATCACCGGACGCCTGCCCGCCGGCGGCGCCGGCGACCTCTACTGCCTGGCCTGGCTCGCCGGCCTGGTGGGCGACGCCACCCGCCGCACCCTGCTGGGAAGCCTGCTGGCCCGCCGCCGCCGGGGTGCCGGGCTGCTGATCCTCGAACCCCGCACGTCCCAGCCCGAGGGCTGGTGGCGCCAGTGGAGCGCCGAACTGGGAGCCTGGGACGTGCGGGAAGAAACCGTGCGGGTGGCCATCGACCGCCCGCACCTGGTGCGGGACATGGACAAGGCCGCCCGGGAAGATCACCAGGTGATCGGCGCCCGGGTGTTGAGTGCCCCGCCGGGAGGCCCCCGGTGAGGCGGGTGGCGCTGGCCGTCAGCCTGCTGACCCTGCTGCTGGCCGCCGCCGGCGTGGTCCACGCCCTGCTCGCCTCCCCCTTTCGCATTCCCGGACTGGTCGCCGCCGTGCTGCTCTGCCTGGCCTTCGGCGCCCTGGCCTGGCTCGCCGGACGCCAGCGGGAGCGGATCCACGACATCGAACGGGCTCTCGACCGTTCCCGGCTGCGGGCCCAGGCGGTGATCGACGCCAGTCCCGACGGCGTGGTGCTGGTGCGGGAGGGCCGCATCCACCAGGCCAACCCGGCCTTCCGCACCCTGCTCGCCCTACCCCCCGACGAGGAGATCGTCGGACGCTCTTTCCTCTCGCTGGTGGCCGACGAGGACCGCCCCGCCGTCGAGCAGTGGCTCCGGCGGCGCAGCGAGGGCGCCGTGGAGCCGGGTCAGCTCACCTTCTCGGCCCTGCGGCGCAGCGGCGCGCGGGTCGAACTGGAGGCCT
Organism: Acidobacteriota bacterium; assembly: GCA_030949985.1. Lineage (NCBI taxonomy): Bacteria > Pseudomonadati > Acidobacteriota > Acidobacteriota bacterium. Next base: position 21,189 of record JAUZRX010000017.1, on the reverse strand, counting down.
CCTGCGCCCTGGTGCCCTCCCGTCACGGCAAGCAGCTCGCCCTCTTCCTGCGGGACCTGGGCGAGCGCCGCACCCTGGAACTCAGGCTGCGCAACGTCGCCCGCCTCGAGGCCCTGGCCGATGTGGCCGAGTCCCTCGCCCGGGCCTTCGAGAAGGTCTTCCGGGAGATCCGCTCGATTGCCCGGGAGGACCGGGAGGACATCCCCGAAACCCAGCGCCTCGAACGCATCGATCGCCTGGCCACCCGGGGCAGCGCCCTGGCCCGGCGGGTGCTCCAGCTCGCCCCCGCCGGCCTCGAGGGCCCGCCGCCGCCGCCCCTCGACGCGGGCCGGCTGGTGCGGGAGGTCTGCGCCGACTTCGTGCGTACCCTGCCGCCGGAGCTGACCCTCGAGCTGGAGGTGCAGATCGACGAGCCGGTGGTGGTGCGGGGCGATGCCAGTCACCTGCGCCAGGCCTTCTGGCACCTGCTGCAGAACGCCGCGGAAGCCCAGCAAGAAGGCGAGATCCGCGTGCGCCTGCGGCGCCTCGACCTGGATTCCGCCGGGGCGGCCATCCGCCCGGGCAGCGAGGGCCGCCCCTACCTGCTGATCGAGGTGCGGGACACCGGCTGCGGAATGAACGAGCGGGTCCGCGCCCGGGCCTTCTCGCCCTTCTTCACCACCAAGGGCAAGCGCGCCTCGGGGCTGGGGCTGACCGTGGTCTACGGGGCGGCCCGAGCCCACGGGGGCTTCGTGGAACTCGACTCCAAGCCCGGCCGGGGCACCATCGCGCGGCTGGCGCTGCCCCTGTCCGACGCCCCCCTGCCGGAGAGCGCGGAGGCCCCCGACGACGCCACCCGCTGGCGCGGGCGCGAGACGCTGCTGGTGGTGGACGACGATCCCAGCGCGCTGGAGGAATGCCGCCGCCTGCTCGAACCTTTCGGCTACCTGGTCGAAGGCGTGGCGACTCCCCGGGAGGCCCTCAACCGCCTGCGCCATCGCCCCCGGGTGGACCTGGTGCTGCTGGACATGGTGCTGCCGGGCTGGAACGGCCCCGACGTGCTGCGCCGGATCCTCGCCCACTGGCCGGGACAGCGGGTGCTGATGCTCTGCCCCTATCCTCTACCGGACCAGGAGGAGACAGCCCTCCGGGAGGGGGCCGTGGGCATCTACCTCAAGCCCCTGGCCTCCGAGGCCCTGGCCCGCAGCGTGCGCCAGGCCCTCGATGCCCCGCCCCCGGCCTCGATGCTCACCGGCCCGGCGTGAGGGGAATCCGGCCCCGGCCCGGCTTTCGCAGTATGCTCATGGCGTCACACGCCCCACACGTAAGGAGATCGCCCGGATGGACGATCGGCGACAACCCCCTCCTCCCCCGAAACCCGACCTCGGCAACCGCGAACAAGTGCGGAGGCTGCGGCGCGGGATGGAGCGCTCCGCCACCGAGGTGCTACGCTGCCAGCAGTGCGGTCATCAGCAGATGGGCGAGGCCGCCTTCGTCGGCCCCCAGTCCGCCTGCGACCGCTGCGGGACGGCCCTGCACTCCTGCCGCCACTGCCGCTTCTTCGATTCGGGCGCCCGCTTCCAGTGCCGCAAGCCGCTGAAAACGGGCATCGACGACAAGTGGGCCGCCAACCGCTGCCCCGGCTACGAGCCGCGCCTGGTCCTCGACTCCACCGGCAAGCGCCACGCCGGCAGGACCGCGAAGAATTCCAAGTCGCTGTTCGACTCGCTGTTCAAGGACTGATCCGGGCGATCGGTCCGTGACGACCCGCGCGGCGTTTCGGACCGTGCCCTCAAGCCCGCTCCCCCGACACCTTTTCCCGGAACCGGAAACCGATCAGCGATCCCGCGCCTTCGGATTGAGGACGCTGGCGGGCAGCGGCTTGTCTTCCTCGCCCAGGCGGCGCAGGCGCTCGAGCTCCACGGCCCAGTCCTTGGCCGCCAGGTAGGAGGCGAGGTTGTCGAGAATGATGCGGTTGTCGTCCTCGTCGTAGACCCCGGGGTCGAGGATGCGAGCCGTGGCTTCCGCGTCCACGGCCGCGGCGGGCGCCTGGTGCCAGGCGTTCTGCGGCGGTTCGTAGCTGTTGAGCACGGGAATCGTCTCGTAGACGAAGGCGCCCAGGGAGTTGCGGGCCACCAGGGTCAGCGGTCCCGACTCGCGAATCTTGATCGTCCCGTTGCCGCTGAGCAGGCCATCGGCGGGGTGGCCGGCCACCAGGCGCGGCTCCTTTTCGTTCTCGCTGAGCAGCCAGGCCAGGTGGGCGCCCTCCACGGTGAAGCGGAACTGCACCTCGCCCATGCCGTGGAGAATGCGCGGGCGCACGTCCCACTTGGCGATGCGCAGGGTGCTCCGACCCGGGGTGGTGGTGCGCAGCCGGGTGACGAGCTGATCGTTGGAGGGGTCGCCGTCCCAGGCGGCGTATCCCGGCAGCGAGCGGTCGAGGCGCGCGGCGATCTCTTCGCCCTCGGCCAGCAGGTCGGCCTGCAGCCAGATGTCGCAGATCGCCACCTGCCCCCGGGGGAGCAGCTCGCCCCGGCAGCTTCCGACGGCGGCACTCCCGGGGCGCGGCTTGCGCTTGAAGATCCCGCGCCCGCCGGCGGCGGGAGTCGCTTCCGCCCGGCCGATCAGCACCCGGAAGGGAGACTCCAGGTCGAGGGGGGACTGGTTTTCCACCAGCACCCGAGCCAGCATCTGGTGCCGCACGCCGGCGACACCCACCTCGTAGAGCTTGAACGAGATGACGGCCAGGTTGCCCGGAGGGCCGTCATGGCGCTCGCGCTCGGACCAGCGGCGGCCTGCAAAACCCGGGGGGAGCAGCAGGAAAATGACCATGGCCGCCACGGCGAGCGTGGCGAACCGCCGAAAACCGGATCGTGGGAACGGCATAGGGGACGCCCTCTCCTTCCGGGTCAAAATATAGGGCCGCGCGGCCCTCCGTCCACCGCGCCGGCGCCGAAGTTCCCGGGCTTTGCGGCGATCGACGAAAGCGAAGCGATAACCGAGAAGGATTTCAAGGCTTCGTCACATCTCCCGCCGGGCGCGGCGTCTAGAATGAGCCGGAGATGAAAGCCTACCGCATCGAAGCTCACGGTGGTCCCGAGACCCTGACCCTCGGCGAGCACCCGTTGCCGGAACCCGGTCCCGGCGAGCTGCGGGTGCGCCTGGTGGCCATGGCTCTCAATCACCTGGACCTGTGGGTCCGGCGGGGCATCGAGGGCGTGCGCTTCCCCCTGCCCCTGGTGGGAGGATCGGACGGGGCCGGGGTGGTGGAGGCCCTGGGACCGGGAGTCGCCGGCCCGCCTCCGGGCACGGCCGTCTTCGTACTGCCGGGGGTCTCCTGCGGCGCCTGCCGCGCCTGCCTGGCCGGCCGGGACAATCTCTGCCCGGAGTACGGCATCCTCGGCGAGTCCCGTGACGGCACCGCGGCGGAGTTCATCGTTCTGCCTCACACCAACGTGGCGCCGATTCCGGCGGGCCTGGATTTCACCCGGGCCGCCTCCTTCCCGCTGACCTTCATGACCGCCTGGCACATGCTGGTGCACAAGGCGCGACTGGCCCCCGGCGAGCGGATCCTGTTCCACGCCGGGGCGTCTGGGGTCTCCTCCGCGGGCATCCAGATCGCCCGGTACCAGGGGGCCCTGATCGCGGCCACCGCGGGCTCCGCGGAAAAACGGGACTTCGCCCGCGGCCTGGGGGCGGACCTGGTGCTGGACTCACGGGACGAACAATGGCCCCGGGAGGCACGTCGGTGGGCCGGCCCCTCCGGCCTGGACGTGGTCTTCGATCACGTCGGCGAGCAGACCTTCGAAGCCTCCATGCGCCTGCTGGGCAAGGGTGGGCGCTACGTTTTCTGCGGCGCCACCTCGGGCTTCGCCCTGGAAACCGACTTCCGCCCGGTCTTCTTCAAAAACCAGGAGATTCTCGGCTCTACCATGGGCCGCCGGGCGGACCTGCTGGCGGTGGCGGAACTGATGGCCGCGGGGCGCCTGCGGCCCACCGTGGCCCGGGTCTTTCCCTTCGAGCGGATGGCCGAAGCCCACGCCTTCCTCGAGCAGCGACGGGCGCTGGGCAAGGTCGTGGTGGAGATCGGCCACGCGCCGGATCGGGCCGCATGATGGATCCCGCAATCCGCATCGCCGTGGTCGAAGACGAGACCGATATCGCCGAGATCCTGGATTACAACCTGCGGCGGGAGGGTTTCCAGCCCGAAATCTACCACCGGGGAGACACGGCCCTGGCGGCCATCGAGGCCGACCCTCCCCAGCTCGTGATCCTCGACCTGATGCTGCCCGGCCTCGACGGCCTGGAAATCTGTCGCCACCTCAAGCGCAATCCCCAGACCGCTCCCATCCCCCTGGTGATGCTCACCGCCCGCGGCGAGGACACCGACCGCATCGTGGGCCTCGAGCTGGGGGCCGACGACTACGTGGCCAAGCCCTTCAACACCCGGGAACTGATGCTCAGGGTCAAGGCGGTGCTGCGCCGGGCCCGCAAGCGCGATCCGGCGGACAGCGGACCGCTGGCGGCGGGCTCCCTGCGGCTGTTTCCCGACGCCCACCGGGTCGAGGTGGGGGGCCGCGAGATCAGCCTGACCGCCACCGAATTCCGACTGCTGCAACACCTGATGCAGCGCGGGGGAAGGGTTCAGGGTCGCGAAACCCTGCTGCGGGAGGTGTGGGGCTACTCGAGCGGTGTGGACAGCCGCACCGTCGACACCCACGTCCGCCGCCTGCGCAAGAAGCTGGGCCCCGAGTCCCGGCGCATCGAAACGGTCATCGGCGTGGGCTACCGTTTCCACACCTGAAGCCGGCGACAGCCCCCCGCAGCGGATCGGCACCGTCTCTTGGCTGAACGGCCCGCCCCGTACTCCTCGAGCAGGGTAGACTCGTCCCCATGGAAACCCTGAGCTGGTTGATCTCGGAGTGGGGTTCGGTGGGCTGGGTCCAGTCCCTGGCGATCCTGCTCGGCGCCCTGCTGCTGGCCAAGGTGGTGGAGTGGATCCTCTGCTCGGTGGTCGGGCGCCTGGCCCGCCGCACCCGGACCCGCGTCGACGACCAGGCGGTCCAGATCCTGCGGCGCCCGGTGTTCGCCTCCGTGCTGATCACGGGCCTGATCCTCGCCCTGCCCCCGCTGGCCCTCCCCCCCGGGCCGGTGAGCGGCGCCACCCGGCTGCTGGAGACCCTGCTGCTCGTGATCTGGCTGGGCACGGGGATGAGACTGAGCAGCGCCGTCCTCCGCGCCCTTTCCTCGGGCCCCCTGGCCACGCGCCGGGTCCACGCCAGCGCCGTTCCCCTGCTGGACAACACGGTGCGGGTGGTGCTCGTGGGCGGGGCGGCCTACTTCGCCTTCCTGATCTGGCACATCGACCTGACCGCCTGGCTGGCCTCGGCCGGGATCATCGGCATCGCCGTGGGTTTCGCGGCCAAGGACACCCTGGGCAACCTCTTCGCCGGCGTCTTCATCCTCATCGACGCGCCCTACAAGGTCGGCGACTACGTGGTGCTCGACGGGGAGGACCGGGGCCAGGTGACCCACATCGGCCTGCGCTCGACCCGCCTGCTGACCCGCGACGACGTGGAGATCATCATCCCCAACTCGGTGATCGGAGGAGCCAAGATCATCAACGAAAGCGGCGGCCCGTGGCCCAAGTACCGCATTCGCATCCGGGTGGGGGTGGCCTACGGCTCGGACGTGGACCATGTCCGGAGGGTTCTCGAAGAGGTCGCCGCCTCCACCGGGGAAGTCTGCACCGACCCCGCCCCACGGGTGCGCTTCCGGGCCTTCGGGGACAGCAGCCTGGACTTCGAGTTGCTGTGCTGGATCGACGAACCCGGGGCCCGGGGGCTGGTCAGTGACCTGCTGCATACCGACGTCTACAAGCGCTTCGCCGCGGAGGGGATCGTGATCCCCTTCCCCCAGCGGGACCTCCACTTCAAGCTCGAGGAGGCTTGTCACACGATCGACACATCATCTTCCCCATCCCGTCACCCCGGACGGCCAAGCTCGCCTCCGCAATGACACCAGACAACGACAGATCAGGAGAGTGAGCATGAAGACGTGGATCGTGGGCAGCATGATTTTTCTCACCACCGCGGCGAGCTTCGGCCAGGCCGTCAAGGTCGACCCTGCCATCGGCAAGTACGAGAAGACCAGCGGCGTTTCCGGCAACCTCAATTCCATCGGCTCGGACACGCTGAACAACCTGATGACTCTCTGGGCCGAGGCTTTCCGGACCCGCTACCCCAACGTGAAGATCCAGATCGAGGGCAAGGGCTCGTCCACCGCCCCGCCGGCCCTGATCGGCGGCACGGCGCAGATCGGCCCCATGAGCCGCCTGATGAAGCCCACCGAGGTCGACGACTTCGAAAAGGCCTTCGGCTACAAGCCGACGCCGGTCCGGGTCGCCATCGACGCCCTGGCCGTCTACGTCAACAAGGACAACCCGATCGAGAAGCTGACCCTGGCCCAGGTGGACGCGATTTTTTCCAAGACCCGTAAGTGCGGCGCTCCCGCGGAAATCCGCACCTGGGGCGAGCTGGGTCTCGGTGGCGGCTTCGCCGACCGCCCGATCAGCATCTACGGCCGCAACAGCGCCTCGGGCACCTACGGCTACTTCAAGAAGAAGGCCCTGTGCAAGGGTGACTACAAGGACACCGTCAAGGAGCAGCCGGGGTCGGCCTCGGTGGTGCAGGGCGTCGCCGAAGACCTCTACGGTATCGGCTACAGCGGCATCGGCTACCGGACGTCGGCGGTCAAGACCGTCGCCCTGTCGAAGAAGGGCGGGAAGTTCTACGGCACGGGCACCCAGGACGTGCTCAGCGGCAAGTACCCCCTCTCCCGCTTCCTCTACCTCTACATCAACAAGGCTCCCAACCGGCCGGTGGACCCCCTGGTGCGGGAGTTCATTCGCTTCGTGCTCTCCCGGGAGGGCCAGCAGATCGTGGTCAAGGACGGCTACCTGCCCCTGAACCACAAGCTGGTGACCACCGAACGCAAGCTGGTCGACTGACCCCCGCCCGCCACCCATGTCCAGACCCGTCTCCCCCGCCTCCACCACCTCGCGCCGGCGCGCTCTGATCGATCGTTTCGGCCGCTGGGCCGTGATGGCGGGGGGGATGACCATCATCGGCGCGATCCTCTGCATCCTGCTCTTCATCCTGGCGGAGGTCGCGCCCCTGTTCGCCGGCGCCCGGGTCGAACAGCTGCCGCCCCTGGCGGCGGCGGGAGAGTCCACGCTGGCCCTGGCGCAGGACGAGTACCGCACCACCGCCCTGCTCCTCGAGGCGGACGGGGGAGTCCGGGGTCTCTCCCTGGCCGACGGCGCCGAACTCGGCCGCTGGCAACTGCCCCTGCCCGAAGGAGTCGGCATCGACCGGGCCCGCACCGAGCCCGGCGCGTCCCTCTTCGCCGCCCTCGACCGGCGAGGCCGGGTCTGGATCGTTCCCTATGCTTTCGACGTGCATTTCGAGGGCGACCGGCGCTCGATCCGTCCCGTCGTCGGCCAGGCCGTGGCCGTCGACCCCTGGCCCGACGCGGAGCCCGACGCGGAAGCAGTGCGCGCCTTCGTCGCTGGGCGCAGCCCGGAAGGGCTCGAAACCGTCGCGGCCCTGCGCGACGGCCGGGTGAGCGTGGTGCGCCGGGAGGCCTCCGAGAACTTCCTGACCGGCGAGCTGGAATGGGAGGAAAGTCGCTACCTGCTGCCCGCCCCGGCGGGGCTCGACACGCTGGCCCTGGGTCCCGATCACCGACGCCTCTTCGGTGGATGCGCGACCGGCGCCGTGGTCGCCTGGAATCTTGACGACGGCCCTTCGGCGCCGGCGACCGGGCCGGCGGGGGGCGCCCCCATCACCGCCCTCGAGGTGCTGATCGGCGGTGGCACCCTGGTGGCCGGCAGGGCCGACGGCACCCTGGAGACATGGTTTCCCCTGCGCGGCGAAGACGGCCTGCGCCTGGTGCGGGCCTACAAGTTCGGCGGCCGGCGGGGAGCCATTCGCTCGATCCTGGCCTCGCGCCGCAACAAGGGTTTCATCGCGCTCGACGCCGATGGCGGAGCCGGGCTCTACTACGCCACCTCGCGCCGAACCCTGTGGACCGGGAAGGTGCTCGACGGCGCGCCGCGGGCCGCGTTCTTCTCGCCGAAAGCGGACGGAGCCCTGCTGCTGGACGGAGCGGCGCTGCACCCGCTGGCGATCGACAACCCCCACCCGGAGGTCAGCCTGCGGGCCCTGTTCGGCAAGGTGTGGTACGAAGGCTACCCGGAGCCTTCCTACACCTGGCAGTCCAGCGGCGGCAGCGACGACTTCGAGCCCAAGCTGAGCCTCGTCCCCCTGCTGATCGGCACCCTCAAGGGCACCTTCTACTCGCTGATCCTGGCCATTCCCCTGGGAGTGTTCGGGGCGATGTACACATCCCAGTTCCTCCACCCCTCGCTGAAGCGCATCATCAAACCCGTGGTGGAGATCATGGCCGCCCTGCCCAGCGTGGTGCTGGGCTTTCTCGCCGGCCTGTGGCTGGCCCCCCGCATCGAGCGCTCGTTCACCGGGCTGCTGCTGGCCCTGCTGATCCTTCCGCTGGCGGTGGCCGGCGCGGGGCTGGCCTGGGAGCGGCTGCCCCGCTCTCTGCGCGCCCGGCTGCGGCCCGGCACGGAGGTGCTGTTCTTCGCGGTGGTGATCGTGCTGGCCGCCGGCGCGGCGGCGCTGCTGGCCGGCCCCACCGAACGGTTGCTCTTCGGCGGTTCCTTCACCCAGTGGCTGGTCAACACCTCGGGCATCCCCTTCGACCAGCGCAACGCGATCATCGTCGGACTGGCCATGGGCTTCGCCGTGATTCCGATCATCTTCAGCGTCTCGGAAGACGCCTTCTCGAATGTTCCCCGCAACCTGGTCTCGGGCTCGCTGGCCCTGGGCGCCAACCGCTGGCAGACGGTCACCCGGATCGTGCTGCCCACCGCCAGTCCAGGAATCTTCTCCGCCATCATGATCGGCTTCGGCCGGGCGGTGGGGGAGACGATGATCGTGCTGATGGCCACCGGCAACACGCCGATCATGGACTGGAACCCCTTCAACGGGTTCCGCACCCTGTCGGCCAACATCGCCGTGGAGATTCCCGAGGCGCCCTTCGGGGGCACCCTCTACCGCACGCTCTTTCTCTCGGCCCTGCTGCTGTTTCTGCTGACCTTCGTCGTCAACACCGCGGCGGAAGTGGTGCGGAGCCGCCTGCGGCGTCGTTACGCCAACCTCTAGAGGAGTCCATGACCCGCGGCAAGCGTTCATTCAGCGAGCTGGTCGGCATCACCTCCACCGCCCTCTGCGGCGGTGCGTTGGCGTTGTGCCTGCTGTTGGTGGCGGGCCTGCTGGGCCTGTTGCTCTACCACGGCATGGGCTATTTCTGGCAGAGCCCGGTGGTGCAGTTGACCCTCACCGACGAAAGCGTGGTGGCCGGTGAAATCGTCGAGCGTGAGGTGATTCCCGCCGAGGACGACAGCGCCGCTCTCCGGCACCGCATCCGCCTGATGGTGGGCAACCGGGACCTGACGGGACACGACTTCGTCTGGATCGACGAAAGCCGCATCGCCCGGATGGAGTACCCCGCCGACCTGCTGCTGGTCGAGCGGTTGGAGTGGGGCAAGTTCTACGGCCGACTGCTGGCGATCTCCGCCGGCGAGCAGACACTCGCGGGCACGCCCCAGGCGGCGCGCGCGGCCTGGCCGCGGCTGCACGCCCGCAAGAAGGTCGAACTGGAGAAGATCCATCGGCTCGAAAAGCGGAAGATCGGTGAGGTCAACCGGGAGATCGAAAACTTCCGCCTCGAGTTGCGCCGGCTCGACATGGAAGGCGCGGCACCGGACGATCCCCGTCGGGCGGACATCCAGCGCAACCTGCTGGCCCGGCGCAGCCACTACGAGGAACTGGCCGACCGACTGGCCGAACTGCGTCGGAATTTCCTGCGGGAAGAACTGGTGATGGAGGCCGCCGACGGCACGCTCAAGCCCATCCCCGCCGGCCACGTGGTGCGCATGGTGCGGGCCAACACCCTTTCGGCATGGGGCCGGCTCAAGCTCTACGTCTCGCGCAGCGCCGAGTTTCTGCTGGGCGAGCCGCGGGAATCCAATACCGAGGGGGGCGTCTTCCCCGCCATCTTCGGCACGGTGATGATGGTCTTCCTGATGTCCTTCGCGGTTTCTCCCCTGGGCGTGCTGGCGGCGATCTATCTGCGGGAATACGCCCGGGAGGGCCTGCTGGTCAAGATCGTACGCATCGCGGTCAACAACCTGGCCGGCGTACCCTCGATCGTCTTCGGCGTCTTCGGCCTGGGCTTTTTCGTCTACACCCTGGGGGGATCCATCGACCAGCTGTTTTTCGCCGAGGCCCTGCCCACCCCCACGTTCGGCACGGGCGGCATTCTCTGGGCCAGTCTGACCCTGGCCCTGCTCACGGTGCCGGTGGTGATCGTGGCCGCGGAAGAAGGCCTGGCCGCCGTACCGCGAATCGTGCGGGAGGGCTCGCTGGCCCTTGGCGCGACCCGTTTCGAGACGATCTGGAAGGTGGTCGTGCCCGCCGCCGCACCCGGCATTCTGACGGGGATGATCCTGGCCATGGCCCGAGCGGCGGGAGAGGTCGCTCCGCTGATGATCGTCGGCGTGGTCAAGTTGGCCCCGGCGCTGCCCCTCGACGGCCACTTTCCCTACGTTCACCTCGAACGCAAGTTCATGCACCTGGGCTTCCATATCTACGACCTGGGCTTTCAGAGCCCCAACGTGGAAGCCACCCGTCCCCTGGTCTTCGCCACTTCCCTGTTGTTGGTGGGGGTGGTGGTGGCCATGAACCTGCTCGCCATCTGGATCCGCAACCACCTGCGCCGCAAGTACGCGGGGTCCGCGGTATGATCGCCTCGTTTCACCCCGTGACAGAAAGGCAGTCGATGAGCGTCCAGCCGAATCCCAGCGACATCGTGCTCGAGATCGAGCGGCTATCGCTGTGGTATGGGTCGACCCAGGCCCTGTTCGACATCTCCCTGACGGTGCCCAAGAATCGCATCACGGCCTTCATCGGCCCCTCGGGATGCGGCAAGTCGACCCTGCTGCGCAGCATCAACCGCCTCAACGACCTGATTGACTCGGTGCGCATCGAGGGCGACATTCGCTTCGAGGGACAGTCGGTTTTCGATCCGGAAATCGACGTCAACTCTCTCAGGCGGCGGGTGGGCATGGTCTTTCAGAAGTCGAATCCTTTCCCCAAATCGATCTACGAGAACATCGCCTACGGGCCGAGGATCCACGGCATACGGGAAACAGCCCAGCTCGACGCGATCGTCGAACGCTCGCTCAGAAGCGCAGCCTTGTGGGACGAGGTCAAGGATCGCCTGCGGGAATCGGCCCTGGGCCTGTCGGGAGGCCAGCAGCAGCGCCTGTGCATCGCCCGGGCCATCGCCATCGAACCGGAAGTGATCCTCCTCGACGAGCCCTGTTCGGCCCTCGACCCCATCGCCACCGCCCGCATCGAAGAGCTGATGCAGGAACTGAAGAAGGACTACACCCTGGTCATCGTGACCCACAACATGCAGCAAGCCTCCCGTGCGTCGGACTACACGGCTTTTCTCTACCTCGGCAAGCTGATCGAATTCGGTAAAACCGACGAACTCTTCCTCAATCCGCGGCAGAAGCAGACCGAGGATTACATCACCGGCCGTTTCGGCTGATCGGGGAGACGGCACCATGGAACGCAAATTCGAGCTGGAGCTCGAGGAACTTGCCGCCACGATTCAGCGCATGGGCGGGCTGGTCGAGCAGGCCATCGAACGCTCGGTGGAAGCCCTCGTCCGCCGCGACGACGACCTCGCCCGCCAAGTGATCACCGAGGACCTGCGTATCGACGCCCTGGAGCTGGAGGCCGACAAGCTGGCGATGCAGATCCTCGCCCGCTACCAGCTCGCCGGCCGAGACCTGCGCTTCGTCACCACGGCGATGAAGATTCTCCCCGAACTCGAGCGCATGGCCGACCAGGCGGTGAACACCGCCGAGCGGGCCATCGAGCTGGGAGCCGAGCCCCCCGTCAAACCCCTCATCGACCTGCCGAAGATGGCCCACCGGGCCCGGGAGATGGTGCGTGGGTCGCTGGACGCCTTCGTCCGGCGGGACGCCGAGCAGGCGCGGGAAGTCATCGCTCTCGATGACGAACTCGATCACCGCACGGAGGCCATCTTCCGCGAACTGGTCTCGTACATGATGGAAGACCCCGCCACCATCACGCGCTCGATCCGGCTGACCTTCGTCGCCAAGTACTTCGAGCGTATCGGCGACCAGGCGACCAACGTGGCCGAGCAGGTGATCTACATGGTGGAGGGCACCGTGGTCCGCCACCCCCGCCTGTCCAAAGAAGGCTCGTAGCTCCGTGAAGCTCAGGCACCGGCTGCTGCTCTCCCTGCTGGGCGTCGCCGCCATCGGCTCGCTGGTGGCGGGGGCCGGCGCCTTCTGGGTGGTGGGTAACGCGGTCAAGACCCGCTACACCGCCCGGCTCCACGACGAGGCGGCCCTCCTTGCCGACCGCCTGGAGGCATTACGGCGCGAGGGCCTGGTATCGAGTGAGGAGCTGCAACCGATCGTCGAGGGCTGGGGAGCCCGGCTCGAGGCGCGGGTGACCCTGATCGACGAGCGGGGCGTGGTGCTGGCCGACTCCCGCATGGGTCTCGAAGGCCTGTCCCTGCTCGAAAACCACGCGGACCGGCCCGAGGTGATCGCGGCCCGGACCACCGGCTGGGGAGAGGCCCACCGGCTGTCGGCAAGCACCGGGGAGAGCTACTACTACCTGGCCCGCCTCGTCACCGAGCCCACGCCGCCGGTGATCCTGCGCCTCGCCCTGCCCGAACGGGAAGTGACCCTCGCCCGCTTTGAATACCTGGGCTCGGCGGTGGGGCTGTTTTTCGCTTCCCTGGTGCTCTTCACCCTGCTGGCCTACCTGGGCATTCGCAGGATCTCGCGCCCGGTCGAGAAACTCGCCGACGCCGCCGACCGCATCGCCCGGGGCGAACAGGGCACGCCCCTGCCCGCCGCCACGCCGGACGAGTTGGGCCGCCTCACCGCCGCCCTGCGGCGGCTGCGGGACGCGCTGGCGGCACGGCGCAGCGAGATGCGCCGCCGCCAGGATCTCTTCGACTCGGTGATCGGCGGAGTGCGGGAGGGCGTGCTGGTGATCGACGCCCGGCGCCGGGTGCGCCTGGTCAACGCCACCGCCCAGACCATCTGCACCGTCGGCGAGGAGCCCACCGGGCGCCTGGTCACCGAGGTGGTGCGCCACCCGGAACTGGTGGAAATGATCGACCAGGCCCTGGACCGGGGCGAAGAGTCGCGCCGCAGCCTGCGCTCGCTGGGAGCCACCGCCTCCTGCTACGAGGTCACCACTCTGCCCCTGCGGCGCAGCGGCTCGCGCAAAGCCATCGGTGTGGTGGCGCTGCTCTTCGATACGACCCGCATCGAAGCCCTGGAAGCCACTCGGCAGCGTTTCATCGGCGACCTTTCCCACGAGCTGAAGACGCCCCTGACCTCGATCCGGGCCGCCGCCGCGACCCTGCTCGAGGGAGCCCTGGACGACCCCCAGGCCGCCCGGCGTTTTCTCGAGACCATCGAGCGCCATGTCGAGCGCATGACCGACCTGGTCTCGGATCTGAGCGATCTCTCGCGCATCGAAACGGGCGCGATCACCCTCGACCTGGAAACCGTCGATGCGGCCGAACTGGCCACGCAGGCCGCCCACAGCCTGCTGCCCCGCTACCGGGACAAGGCGCTCGTCTTGCAGGTGGACTTCGACGGTCCTCTCGAGGTGCGGGCCGACCGCAGGCGCCTCGAGCAGGTGCTGGTCAATCTGCTGGACAACGCCATGAAATTCAACCGGCCAGGCGGTCACGTGCGCATCAGCGGCCAGCGGCGGGACGGACGCGCAACGATCACCATCGAAGACACCGGGGTGGGCATCGCCGCCGAGGATCTCGGACGCGTCTTCCAGCGCTTCTTCCGCGCCGACCCCTCCCGCTCACAAGAACGGGGCAGCACCGGCCTGGGCCTGGCCATCGTCCGCCACCTGATCAAGCTCCACGGCGGCTCGGTGGAAGTCGAGTCCGAACTCGGTCAGGGCTCGAAATTCACTGTAATCCTGTAGGGGCGGCGGCGAGCACAGCGAACCCCACCCGGGGGGTCGTGCGCAGCACGACGGTCCACCTGGAGGGAAGCGGCGGACCGTCGTTGAATTCATGTCTCTTCAAGGACAAGCATCGGGAAAGGTCTTCTCCCCCGCACAGCCGCAACCGGTGCAAGTCTTGGGATTGTCGCTGGGAGTGCAGTCGCTCGGGCAGTGGCCGTCAGGAAGTGCCTTCTTCCCACAAAAATAGGACTTTTCGGATCCAGTCATAGCGGAAAGGAGATGGGTAGCGATATCCTGAGTTGGTGTGCTCGAATATGCGCCCATCTTCTCCCGAATCCACCCCAACGCATCGCCCGCCTCGGTGGCCTGACTCACCTCGAGCTGGTCGCGGAGTTCACCCAGCAATCTCGTCGGAACGTAGGAAATGCTCCCCGTGGTGTCATAGCCCACGGGCAGCCTCCCCTCCCAGCCGTTGACGACCGCGATGTCCGCCTCGCTGATCGTACCGTGGACGATCGCCGCAGAACTCATGGTCACCGGGTCGTACCCCAGCTCGAAGTAGAACGAGCCGCAGTCCGCGGTCACAGGCGAGACGACACCGGCCACGGCCATCGACAAAAGCGTACAGCACAACGCATGGGCAGCTTTTCGACGATTCATGAGTCTGCGCATGAATAACTCCTTCATCAGTTATGCTACGCCTCGACTCACCCCCAGATGAGCACTCGCTCAGTATACGCCCCCCCCCTCCCCCAAGTGTCAAGCCTGTCGTACCGTGCTTGCCGTACGACGCCTTGTGCCTATTCGGGGCGTCGGCGCCGGCGCAGCACGGACACGGCCAGGTAGGTCAGGCCGGCGAGCAGCACGATCACCGCGCCGGCGGGCAGGTCGGGGCGGTAGGACAGGGCCAGGCCCGAGGTGGTGAACAGCGCCCCCAGCGCGGTGGCCACG
Organism: Acidobacteriota bacterium; assembly: GCA_030949985.1. Classification (NCBI taxonomy): domain Bacteria; kingdom Pseudomonadati; phylum Acidobacteriota; species Acidobacteriota bacterium. The sequence continues at coordinate 6,127 of JAUZRX010000017.1, read as the reverse complement.
ACCATCATCCGGCGCACGGTCCCCACGAGCTGCCCGGCGATGGCGGCGGGCAGGGTGAGCAGGGCGATGACCAGAATCAGACCCACCACCCGCACCAGCAGCACCACCGTCAGCGCCACCAGGCAAAGCAGGAAGAGGTAGACCAGCCGCACTCGCACCCCCCGCACCAGGGCGAACTGCTCGTCGAAACAGACCGCGAGAAACAGCCGCGCGAAGAGCAGGGTGGCGACGAGGATCACCGCGTCGAGCACCGCCATCAGCACCAGGTCCGACGAAGAGATCATCAGGATGTTGCCGAAGAGGTAGCTCATCAGGTCCACGTTGTAGCCGGGGGTCCGGGAGATGAAGAGGATGCCCAGGGCCATGCCGCTGGCCCACAGGGCGCCGATGATCGCGTCCCGCTCCTCTTCTCGGCCGAGGCTGGCCCAGCCCACCAGCAAGGCCGCCACCAGGGCGGCCACCAGGGCGCCCAGGGTCGGCGCAGCGCCGAAGAAGTAGGCCACACCCATGCCGCCGAGCACCGCGTGGGCGATGCCCCCGGCCAGGTAGCCGATACGCTTGACCACCACGTAGGTGCCCATCACCCCGCAGCCCACGGAGGCCAGCAGGCCACCGAGCAGGGCGTACTGGAGGAAGGTGTGCTGGGCCAGGGCGCTCAAGAACTCCATCGCGGGAGGGGCTCCTAGTGGTGACCGTGTCGATGACCGTGCTGGATCAGGCGCACCGGGGTGTCGTACATCTGCTGGATCACCTCACCGGTCAGCTCGGCGGTGGGATGGCAGACCAGCCGGCGATTGACGCAGGCCACCTGGCGGGCATAGCTGGTGATGAAGCCCACGTCGTGGGAGACGACCACGATGGTGGTCTCCCCTTGCAGCCGGCGCAGCAGCTCGAAGACATCTTCCTCGGCCCGGGCGTCCACGTTGGCGGTGGGCTCGTCGAGCAGCAGAATGCGGGAGTCGCCCGCCAGGGCCCGGGCGATCAGCACCCGCTGAAGCTGGCCGCCGGAGAGGGTGCCGAGCCGGCGGCGGGCTAGGTCGGCCACCTCCACCCGCTCCATGGCCTGCCCGGCCACGGCCCGGTCCTCGCGGGAAAAACCGCCCAGGTCGGAGCCCGTGCCCAGGCGACCGAGGAGCACGGTTTCCTCGACGGTGATCGGGAAGCCCTGGTGGAAAGTGCGCGACTGGGGCACGTAGCCCACCAGGCGTCGCGCCTGCTCCGGCGGCAGCCCCCAGACCCGAATCCGCCCCTTCCGGGGTCGCAGCAACCCGAGCACCAGTTTGAGCAGGGTGGTCTTGCCGCCACCATTGGGCCCCACCACCGCCAGAAAACTGCCGGCCTCGAGGATCAGATCGACGTCTTCCAGCACGTCATCGGCACCGTAACCGAAGGACACACCCTCCAGTTCCAACGCCGGCCGCAGCGATGTGGACTCCAGGCTCAAGCTCAACGACTCCTCGCACCCCGTTCTATCGTACACACACTGCCCGCCAGAGGGCACCTCGTCCGGTCGGGCCCGGTGGCCATGCCGATCCGGCGGGAGACCGGCCGCCCGAAAGAGAACCTGCGCAAGGCCAACCCCGGGATCGACGGACATGGAAAAGTCTCGCGGCTGCCGGGGAGCGAAGTCGTCAAAGGGAAGAGCACTGGAAGCGGGCTACCGATCCGACGCGGGAAATCGGGGCCCTCCCGGCTTGCCGTGCCCTCGGTGTTTCCCGCACCCCCTTCTGCCCTCGCCGTCCATCCGCGCCGGAAAACCGGCAACCGCGTCCCACCCCTTCCCCGGCGGTGACGACCAGAGAACGGCAGGATCTCCGGCATCATCGGCCCCGAGAGCCTTGTCGACGGCTCTCCCGCAGAGATCTTCGCCACCCTGCCCGACGATGTTTTCCGCGCCCACCCAGAACGCTTCGTTCACGGCAGGCAGGGAAGGCCCGGCGGTCTGCCCGCCCTGAGTGCACCCGCCCGTACGGCGAACGGTGACGGATCGGGCGGGCTGGATTGTCGCCCCGCAGCCCCTGTGATAGAAACGTCGGGTGAACGCCCACTCCCGCAAGAGCCTCTACGAGAGTTTCTCCACCCTGCTCGCCCGCGTGGCCGAGGGGCTGCAGTTGCGCCTGGAACTGCTGGGGGTGGAGCTGCAGGAGGAAAAGCAGCGGCTGGCGGCCACGCTGCTGCTGGCGGTGGGAGCCGCCGGGGTCGGAGTGTCGGCCTGGCTGACGGTGCACCTGCTGGTGGTCCTGGTGTTCTGGGAGCAGCGGGTGATCGCCTGCGCGGCGATGCTGGGCGCCGACCTGCTGCTGGCCGCCGGCCTGGCCCTGGCCCTGCGCCGCCGCCTGAAGGGCGCGGCGCCCCCCTTCTCCGCCAGCGTCGCCGAGCTGCGCCGGGACCGGCAGCGCCTGGACCGGAGGGCGAACGATGCGTGAGACCGTCCACCGCCGGGAGCTGCTGCGGGAAAAGATCGAAGCCAACCGGGTCGCCGTCGAGGCGGAACTGCACGACCTGGGCGACCGGGTCCGGCAAGCCGGCAGGATCTTCAACGTGGGACGCCAGGCCGGATCGGTGGCCACGATGCTGCTCACCGGCCGCCGGAAGGGCGTGCTCGGTGGCCTGGTCGCCGGAGGCTCACTGATCTCCGCGGGCCTCGCCCTCTACCGGCTCCTGCGCCGGCGCCACGACTGAGCCACCATTCCGGAAAAGGCCGTGTACTGCGCGGCAAACATGCCGCCCAGCATCAGGGAGCAACCGATCCATCCCCGCGTTCCCAGGCGCTCGTCGAGGAAGACCCATCCCGCGAGGGCGGCGAACACCGCCTCCAGGCTGAGGATCACCGCCGCGTGGGAAGGCCTCGCCTTGCGCTGGGCGACGACCTGCAGGGTGTAGGCCACACCCACCGAGAAGGCGCCCGCCCAGACCAGGGAAACCCATCCCTCGGCCAGGTGGCCCCAGCGGGGCTGCTCGAAGAGCAGGGCGCCGACGAGACTGAACGTGGAGCAAACGAGAAACTGAATCATGGCCAGGGGGATACCGGGGTAGCGCCCCGCGAAGCGTCCCACCAGCAGCACGTGGCCGGCCCAGAAGAAGGCGGCCACCAGCACCACCCCGTCACCGGGTTCGATCTGCCATGAACCGGTGACCGAGAGCAGGTAAAGGCCCCAGGCGGCCAGGGCCGCCCCCACCGCCGCCCCCGCCCGGGGACGGCGACCGAAGACCATGCCGAGCAGCGGGACGATCACCACGTACAGGCCGGTGATGAATCCCGCCTTGCCCGCGGTGGTCTCCACCAGGCCGATCTGCTGCAGGGTGGCCCCGGCGAAAAGCACGCTGCCGAGCGCCACGCCCGCGGCGAGCAGCCCCCGGCGCCCCCCGGGGGGAATCGACCGGGAACGCCGCCGCAGGACCAGGGGCAGGACCACCAGGGCGCCGAGGCCGAAGCGCACCCCGTTGAACAACAGGGGCCCCATCACCTCCATTCCCGCGCGCTGGGCGACGAAAGCCGTACCCCAAATCAGGGCCGCGAGCAGCAGCAGCAGGTCCGACAGGATATTCCCGCGCAGCATCGTCACCGGGTCGCGGCAGGCGTGACCTCGGGCCCCGGTCCCCCGCACAGGCGGCGGTGCTCCTGCAGGGCGAAGCGGTCGGTCATCCCGGCGATGTAGTCGCAGGCCACCCGGTAGGTCGAGTCTCCCTCCCGGCGGGCGGCGAAGCTCTCGGGCACCTCGGCGCCCCCGCTGGTGTAGACCTCGAAAAGATCCCGAAGCACGCCCTCGAAGAAGAGCCGGGTCTGCTCGATACGCGGATGGCGATAGAGTCTTTCCGCCAGGTGCCTCTTCAGGCGGCGGTTCTCGGCGGCCACCGCCGGGGACAGGGCGACCAGCCAGTCTCGTCGTTCGCGCACCTGGTCCACAGAGACGAGGGCGAGAGCCTCGAGCCGGCCGCGAGTGTGCTGAATCAGGTCGCTGACCAGGCCGTCGATCATGCGGCGCAGGGCGATCTTGATCCACATCCACCGGTCGTGGTCCGGGCTCTGCCTGCGAGCGCGTTCGAAGGCGTCACCGAACAGGGGCACCTCGCGGCAAAGGACGTCCAGATCGAGCAGGCCGGATTCGAGGCCATCGTCCACGTCGTGGTGGTTGTAGGCGATCTCGTCGACCAGGTCGATCATCTGGGCCTCGAGAGGCGGAGCCAGCGCGGGGTCGTACTCGGCCAACTCCGCGCCACCCCGCGCCACCTGGGGCCCCGAGTGCTTGGCGATGCCTTCGCGGACCTCCCAACTCAGGTTGAGGCCGGGAAAATCCGGGTAGCGGTTTTCGAGGACTTCCACGATGCGCAAGGACTGCCGGTTGTGATCGAAGCCCCCGTGATCGGTCATCAACGGACCGAGCACTTCCTCCCCCAAGTGGCCGAAGGGGGTATGACCCAGGTCGTGGGACAGGGCCAGGGATTCCACCAGGTCGGCGTTGAGCCCCAGGGCCCGGGCCACGGTGCGCGCGATCTGGGCCACCTCGATGGAGTGGGTCAACCGGGTGCGGTAGTGATCACCCTCGTGGTTGACGAAGACCTGGGTCTTGTACTCCAGCCGCCGGAAAGCGCGACAATGGATGATGCGGTCGCGATCCCGCGCGTAGAGCGGGCGGTAGGGGTGCTCGGCTTCCGGGTAGCGCCGACCCCGGCTCTGGTCTTCGCGCTGGGCCCAGGCCGCAAGAATCCTGTCGGGCATCACTCCCCCGCTCTTCCCCCGGGGGCCACCGGGCTCAGGCGTACCAGTCGGCGTTGATCTTCGTGTATGCCTTCCACTGGTCGGGGACGTAGTCTTCCTCGAAGATCGCCTCCACCGGGCACTCCGGCTCGCAGGCCCCGCAATCGATGCAGGTCTCGGGGTCGATGTAGAGCATGTCCTCCGACTCGAATTTGGGCTCGTCCGCGGTGGGATGGATGCACTCCACCGGGCAGACAGCCACACAGGCCGTGTCCTTGGTGTTCTTGCACGGCTCGCAAATGACGTAGGTCATGAAAATCCTCCGCTTTCCCGGTGCCGATTTCACCCGGGGCAGGCCTCATCTTGCCCCGTCCCCGGCCCCGCATCAAGCCAGGGGAGCCAGCCGCAGGTAGACCTCGTCGCCGTGGCAAGCCATGCCCAACAGGCGCAGGCGGTGTCTGTCGGCCAGCGCGCGGGCGGGCCCCGGGTAGAGGGAAGGGGCCGCCGCGCCGCCGAGGAGCGTGGGGCAGACGGTCAGGCGCAGTTCGTCGATGCACCCCGCGTCGAGGAAGGCGGCCAGCAGGGTGCCGCCACCTTCCACCAGCACCCGGCGCAGGCCCCGGGCCTCGAGCGCCTCGATCAGCAGCGGCGGTTCGACCGACTCGCGCCCCAGCCGCTGGAGTCGCAGGCGTCCCGCGGCCGTCACCGGGGCCAGGGCCTCGATGGCGTCTTCCGCGAGCCCGTCGGGAACCGCAAGCCAGCGCTCGGGAGCGTCTTCCTGGAGGAAACGGGCGTCGGCCGGCAGCGCACCGCTGCGAGAGACCACCACCACCAACGGGGTCTCGGGCCTTCCCGCCTGCCGCCGGGCCCGGCGCCGGAGAGGGTTGCGCACGGCGAGCGGAGGATCCTCGTCACGGATCGTCCCCGCTCCCACCACCAGCGCATCGGCCTCCGCGCGGAAGGCATCGAGGCGATCCCGGTCCGCCCGGGACCCCAGCGCCCCCTTCTCGCGGAAAGCCGAGGCGATGCGCCCGTCGAGACTGACGGCGAGGGAGGCGATCACGTAGGCCTGGCGCGTGGTGGACATGGGGGAATTCTACAGTCTGGCCCCTGGCGGCCGAAGAGATCTGCGAGAGCACCCTTCTGGGTGGGAGACGATCTCGGGGAAGACGGGCTGGAAGGGGGAACGGACCCCGGGACCGGTGAGCGACCCGGTGGACCGACCTGAGGGCGCCCCAACGGGGCGCCCTCAAACTTTCCACCGTGGAGCGGAGAATGTACCCCGTCGCCCCGGGGGCCGGGGGGGGGGCGCAAGCCGCCGGGGGTGTCCGGACCCTGTCCGCGGCACCTGTCCGCATGCGGACGCCTCGTCCCCAAACTCCGCGCCCGAGCGCGGGTTCAAACTGGCCCCGCTCTTGCTCTCCCACG